>JAJPJY010000101.1 GCA_021323995.1 bacterium
TCGGACTTTGTTTGGATCGTCCTCTTCCAAGACAAACTACTCCATGTTCTCTGGAACGCGTTTTCGCAGGCTACGGAACTTCTCCTCTAGTCCCGGATCCTTGCGCTGAATTGCCAGGGCTTTCATCCAGATGTGGTATGATCTCATCACGACGCTTCCCAGCATTCGGGTCTCTTTTTCGTCCATCATCTTCCCGCTCGGACTCTCGGCCAATCGGTCTAGTAGTAGTCCGACGAATCGTTCGATGCTCGCCACAAACCGGTCCCGCGGACCTTCCGTCCTGTTTTCCTGTTCCATGTTGATCTTGCTTTTTCCTGCTCGCCGGCATGCGTCAACTCCGTTACGCCCGGATATTTTCCGAGAACGTTCGCAGGCTCCGCCTATCGCCGAGCAAGAGTAGAAGGTCGGGTTTTCAGCATAAGCTGATCTGAACCCGACCGAGGATTACGATCGTACTAGAGCAGGATGAGTAGAAAGATCCAGCCAGCGAGATTAGGCTACGGAGGCCAACAGGGATGATCGTGGACCCCGTTCTAGATCCACGGGTTCTGTGCGCTGGCGATAGGAAGCCATGACCATCAAGGGACCCTTTCAGCTTATGTGGCATGCTGGTTTTCCTGTTCCCAACTGCCGAGTCTGATTTTGAGCGCGTTCGCTTAGTTTCGGAATTCTCTGCTGTCTTTTCCGATTCGCTTATAGCGCTGATGGGCTGGACTTGCAGAACGTGCGACGGTCGAGTGGAGTAATTTCAGTTTGTTTTATCGCAGTAGTCATCGTTTCCAGTTGGAGCGCTGCAGGAGTGGAAGCACCGCCCACTGCTACAACTCTCGGTATCACCCCATGGCCTATGTTCCGACATGACCTACTTCACACAGGCCTGTCATCCTATCTGGGGGCGCAAACATACAGCGTGAAGTGGATGTTTGCCGCTGGTGACATCGAGTCTACTCCTGTCATAGATGTGAACAGCAATATCTACGTGCAGAGCCTCGAAGGGTATCTGTACAGCCTTTATCCGAATGGCACGTTGCGATGGAGATATCATACATTCGACTCATTTGTCGGCTGTTGCATAGCGCCAGAATCGTCTCCTGCGATAGACTCTAACGGCGTAATATACGTGGGGAGTGCTGACGGCAATCTTTACTCAATATTTTCAAATGGAACACTAAACTGGAGATTCGCCACCGGAGGACCGATTCAATCATCTCCCGCAATCGGGAACGATGGCACCATTTACGTGGGAAGCCATGATCACAATCTCTACGCGATAACTCAGAATGGGCAACTCAAATGGAAATTCGCAACTGGAGGCGCAGTCGTTTCCTCACCCGCCATTGATTCAAGAAGAGTAATCTATGTTGGAAGCAACGACACCAGACTCTACGCAGTCTACCCATCCGGAAGATTACAGTGGGCTTTCAAGACTGGCGGGGGCATATTCTCTTCCCCTTCAATAGGTATCGGAGGGATCGTGTACGTTGCGAGTAGAGACGGTTATCTTTACGCGGTAGATCGCGGCGGCAACTTAGTCTGGAATTTTCTGATATCGCCAAACTGTCAGCCAGCTCCCTATCAGAGTGATTGTCCGAACGACGATTCGCCCGCGATTGGTCCCAAGGGGACGATCTATATCGGTGCGGGTTCAGGAAGTTTTGGTTTCTATGCTTTCAACCGAGACGGCACGCTACTGTGGCGAATTGGGATGCCCGAAATCCGCTCATCTGCTGCGATTGGCTCTGATGGAACGATCTACATGGGGGTAGACGATCCATTCTACGCGCTTAATCCGAATGGGACTGTTAAGTGGGTTGCTTCCAGGCCTCAAGTTGGCTTCATCATGTATTCTTCCCCGTCTATTGGCCCTGATGGCACAATCTTCATCGGGGCATCAGGAGGAGTTCTTGCGATCTCCTGATCCCTTCCATAATCCGAACCGCACCTCGCAAAATGAGCCCAGTTAGTAGCCGAGGCAGACTTCTGCTTGTTTTGATATTCCCTTCGTTTTCATTAACTTGCCCGCGCCGAATCAGGTAGTTTTCTGAGAACTTCCGTACAGAGTGCGGCGCGTAGATTCTAGAATCTTTTTTCATGCAAAATCTTTCTAGACCCCCAAGGTCACAAAATCTCCAGACACACAGCCAAGCCACCAACCCATTCGTCCCCCGGCAACCTCATCGGAGAAAGGCGGAGACTAGTCTGAGGATCTGTTGAATGACGTGGTCTATCACCGAGTCTGACCCTTCCTTCATCCCTGGCATCTCTACCAGTGCATGGCATCTCGTGCACATCGCGCGCGGAGTCTCTTGATCGTTCATCTTCACCGCGTTGGTGAAGAAGGGCCAGCCACAGTATGGACATCGAGGCCGCGGGTTCTTGGACTTCAGCAACCAGACGATAGAGTTAGTGAAGTGGAAGAAAATAAAGCCGATCTAAGCCGATACAAGGCAAGAACCTGACCTTCCCCACTCAGACTGGTTGTTCTGCAACCTCAGGTTGGTGGACTCGCCCGGGTGATTCTGTTCGTTGTTCTACAGAACGATGTCCACTACTTGGCTCTCCGCTTTCTCTTCTCTTGCCTGTACTTCTCAATCTCCCGTTGAACATCCGCTCCCGTAAGCTCGCCATACTTCGCCCTCCTCGAGTCAATTCGCTTGTACATAGCCTCCAGTCTCTTCTCCACGCCCTTGACCTCCAGCTTCTTCATTATCAATGCGTCTTGATACCGATAAACCAAGAGCTGACTCTTGGCGCCGAGACCAAGTTTTTCCCTGAGATCTTGCGGTATGACCACTTGACCCTTACTGCTCATCTTAACAACATCGGCCTTTTCCATGACCCTCTACATCACGTTCTTACTTTCTTACCCTAAAATCTTTGTGGTTTACGAGATCTAACTTCAACCCATTGGCAGACAGGTCAGCAGACCAAATTGCTCTAGGTACCTTCAACCGACGTCCCCATACCTGATGGATAAGGTGCGGACGCTTGGCAGGGTCCCCTCCCGGGATGACCTGTCCAGGTTTCCCGAGACCGAGGCTCTTCGATCCACGGTCACAAAACTGCTAAAACCGCAAAATCCAATCGGCCCGCAGAACCCTATTGAAGACTCGGCCGCTGATCGTCCTAGTCATAGTATTCGCCTCGCTAGTCCTTGTCTCCACCCCGCCTGTGGCAAGGGCAACGGCCCAGCCGCCCTTCTCGACCATCAGCGTGGGCGACTGGTGGGAGTATAGTATCCAGACTCCAGCAACTACTCTTAGCCTCGACTTGACAATGACTCTTGTAGGCTCAGCGACTATAATGGTCCAGGGCGTCGCTACTGATTGTTACAAGGCTTCGTTCATGGGAGAAGGAACGTTCAGCGCCACAGAAGGCAATGTGGTTGAGACGGGAACGGCTTACTTCCGCAAGTCCGACATGGCAAATGTGAACTCGACCATGACAGTGACCACCTACGCGGGCGGCCTTGTCCTAACCCAGATCACTTACACCAACACAAGCATCCCGGTCACGCCATACCAGTTCCCTCTATATGTCGGCCAGTCATGGTCCAGCAGCTATGACAGCACTGTGAAGACAACGAACTTTACCAGCATAAACCCGACACAAGTGAACGCTACAAACACAACACACGTCTCAGACAACTATAACGTGGCAAGCGAGTCCGTGGTCGCTGTCACCGCGGGAAGCTATGATGCCTACGACGTTCACTCGACGAGCAGCTCCGGCTATACCGACGACTACTATTCTCCGCAGGTCGAGAATAGTGTTCAGACAGTCTCACACTTTTCGAACGGGACAGTATCCACATCAGTATCGCTTCAAGACTTTAGCGCCTGGGCCTACCAATCCTCAATCACAGTCACAGAGAACAGTAACACCTACAACGTTGGACTATTCGCGGATGCGACAATATCGAACAAGTCCGAGAACAACACTGCTATCACGTTCCAAGTCAACGGGACCTCGGGAACCTCTGGAAGAGCCAGCATCACCGTACCTAAGGGACTCAACCGGACACTCGTCCAAGTCTACGTCGACAATAACCTTGAGACGCTAACCGTCACGCCGAACTCGACAAGCTTCCAGCTCTATTTCACGTTCGGCCTCACAACCCATACAGTAACACTCCTCTACGCTTCAAACACTCTCACGCCTGCAACCCTCAGCACCTACCTGTTCTTCGTAGGACTAGTAGTAGCCGCGTTAGTCGTCATGCCGGTCGTATTCATACTGCTGCGCCGACGGTCAACACCTCCTCCAGCAGTCTCGTGATCCCGGCCGCGCGGTTCCCTCCTGTTCCAGCATTAACGGCTACGCTTATTGCAGGCTACAGACAATATCCTGTCCTCACTGATTCCGGGACTTTCATTGACCCAACGTCACGCCGAGTCAAAGACCAGAAAGCCGTCACTCTTAGAGCGAGTGAACAGGATGCTGAAGCCCGAGCGCTGGCCCCGATGTGCCAACTGTAACTCTGCAGCTTTCACAACTAGAGTGGTGATTCAGGGAGAATGGGCTGCCATGTGTATCTTCTGTCATTCTCTCAACATCCTCGGCCCGGCCATCGTCGACTCGAATGGGAAATACAAGAAACTAGAACGCCCACGCTAATCCACGGATCAGCGCCTGTTCTCGGCTAGGACTATGGCGAGGGTCCCGTCTGGAAACTGAACTGGCTCGAGAAAGTGTTTAGCCCATGGTACGAGTAGGCCTGCGGACTATTCGTCAGGATCATCTGAGAACTGCACGACTGGTAGACGCCTGAGTTCGGATTCGGCGGAACATACTCGCTTATGCAAGCCCAGCCTGAAGCCACGGCCGTCGAAGACTCAGAGTAGACTACCTGCCGCATCGTCGTCCAGTTCGGATCAGGATGATACCACTCAGTCATCAGACTCGTCGGAGTGGTAGACCCGGAAAAGCCACTGGACCCGACGAACCGGCTCCCGCCCGCCGCGGTATAGCTCTGCGACATCGACGCACCAGTGTTATAGTCGACTGCCGACATGATCACCTTGCCTCCTGAAAAGTATAGGTTCAAACCCACAGTATCATTCGCGTTTACATTATCGGGAATATTCGACAATGAAGGATTATTGGTCGTTCCATTTGGAGCAAAGACCTCCCAGATGAAATGGAAGCCAGAATCATAGCTGGTCCCCGAGGATAGGGGCCAGTTGTACGCCAGACCAATCTGGTACCAGTAGCCGGTGTCGGAGTGGCCGTTCAATAGATATGCTGGACCGAAACCGTACGAGTCTGATTGGGCAACCGCCGTCACGTTATAGCTCAAAGAAGAGAAATCCTGTGAGAATGTGAATGATACTTGCGAATCATAGCTCGCCTTGCCCGAAGTAGTCGTATAGGTTGAGCCTGGACAGAGAGGAGGGTAGAGACACATTACGCCCGTCAGAACATTACGCGAATCATCATACAGTCTCGACGCCAAGGGAGTCAGCTGACCCGAAAGGAACAATCCTCCAAGGACGAGCAGAATGATAAGCCCGACCGCGGCCCCGGCATGCCCAGACTTCTGAGCCCCTACCCTAGCATAAGTGGGAGACGCAAGATTGTTGCCACAGTACGGACAGAAACTGGTCTGAGCGTGAAGATCATTCTGGCAGTACGGACACTTCATTCATACCTATCAGGGAAAAACATGACGCGGAACGATAATCGTATTGTCCTCAGTCCCAGTTAGTCAGGGTTCAGACAGAAAAGCACGGACGGCCCAATGCCCATAGCAGTTTCCACACATCAGACCTTGACACTAGACTCTTCCTTCACCGTCCGAAGAACTATGATCGTCTCGGTCCCAGAAATACCGTCAATCGTGCCTATCTCATCGATAATCTTGCTCAGTTCGTCCGTTCCGCCGGTCCGGATCTTCAGGATGGAATAGTACTGGCCGGTCACATCATAGATCTCGTAAATATCCTCCAACCGTCTCAGGGCATCCAGCATTCCAGGAAGGCTCTTCGGATTTGCCCTGACCAGCATGATCGCTGTCAGACTCTTTCCTACGGCTCTCGGGTCGACGACCGCTTTGAATCCGCGTAGAACACCCTTGTCCTGAAGTTTCTTGACCCTGACAAAGACAGTGGCCTCGCTAACCCCAATGTCTTCTCCAACTTTCTTGAAGGAAGCACGAGCATCCTTCTGGAGCGCGCGGAGAATCTTTCGGTCCACCTCATCCAGTTCCATAAAACCACGCACCATCCTTAATCTCCAACCTTATACGCCATAGCCGACTGTTGAATCCGTATGAAATACTAACATTTATTAGTGATTCCGCAACGGAACCGCCTCCATCATAGCCAATCAACAATCGACCCTAGAAAAATGAGAGAGAAAATAGTCCTAGCTTATTCAGGCGGTCTCGACACGAGCGTCGCGATCCGCTGGCTCAAAGAAACCAAAAACCTAGATGTCGTCACACTAACAGTCGACCTAGGCCAAGCCGAAGACCTACAGACCATCCAGGACAAATCTCGGCAGATCGGCGCGACAAACCATCATACAATCAAGGCGGAGAAAGAGTTCGTCGAAGACTACGTATTCCCCGCCATCAAAGCAAACGCGCTCTACGAACGCAAATATCCTATCAGTACAGCACTCGCACGCCCCCTAATCGCACAAAAACTCGTCGAAACAGCACACTCGGAAAACGCGACCTCCGTCGCACACGGCTGCACGGGAAAGGGAAACGACCAGGTCAGATTCGAAGTCGCCATCAGATCCCAAGACCCCACCCTCAAGATCATCGCACCGATGAGAGAGTGGAACCTGTCTAGAGAAGAGGAGATCCGATACGCGAACAAACATGGAATACCCGTCCCGGCAGACCTAGACAATCCCTACAGCGTAGACCAGAACCTCTGGGGAAGATCCATCGAATGCGGCGTTCTAGAAGACCCCTCTGCAGAACCGCCCGCTGAGATCTATGAATGGACTAGCAGCCAAGAACAAGCCCTCAACGAGCCCACATACGTCAACATCCAATTCGACAATGGAATACCCGTCGCAGTAAACGATCGACCGATGCCTCCGGTCGAGATTATTAGAGAACTAAACCTCAAAGGAGGAAAGCATGGCGTCGGCAGAATAGACCATCTGGAAGACCGGCTAGTCGGGATCAAGTCCAGAGAAATCTACGAGTGTCCTGCCGCGACAATCATGATCGAAGCGCACAGAGAACTCGAGAAGAGCGTCCTTACTCGCCACGAGGTATGGTTCAAGGAGACTATCGACGCGGAATGGGCCAGGCTCGTTTACACGGGACTCTGGAACGACCCGTTCAGAGAAGACCTCGACGCTTTTATCGAAAAGACCCAGGAGCGAGTAACAGGAAGCGTCAGGCTCAAACTCTACAAGGGCTCGGCCCAGATCGTCGCAAGAAGCTCACCACTATCACTCTACGATACGGATCTCGCAACCTACAATGCATCGTCAACGTTCAACCAGGCCTGGTCCGAGGGGTTCATCCAGATCTGGGGAATGCCAACGGTTGTAGCTAACATACGGAACAGACAGAACAGAGCCAGAATCGTCAAACAGACACCGCCACCACAGGCACCGTTGGCCTAGAGTGTTCAGCTAAAAATCGGAGGTGA
This sequence comes from bacterium, assembly GCA_021323995.1. Classification (GTDB taxonomy): domain Archaea; phylum Thermoproteota; class Bathyarchaeia; order 40CM-2-53-6; family 40CM-2-53-6; genus 40CM-2-53-6. The sequence continues at coordinate 7,620 of JAJPJY010000101.1, forward strand.
GACTCTGTCAAGCGAGAAATGCCCAGACTGCGACGCCTCGATCCTCATAGCAGACGACGCTCTCAAAGGAGAGATAGTCACATGCCCCGACTGCGGCCTAGACTATGAGGTAGTCGCGGCAGGTCCAGCACCAACCATCAAGCCTCTCGTAATCGAGAAGGAAGACTGGGGCGAGTAAACAGTGGTACAGATCGGCCTACTCTACGATCAACTGCGACCTGACGAGAGACTGATAATCGAAGCGGCCAAACGCAAATCCGTCGACCTTCATCTCTACGACACAGACGAGATACCGTTCGAGGTTACCGGAAAGAGCGACGGGCTGAACGCCGACGTCTTCCTTCAACGATGCATATCCTACTTTCGAGCCGTACACCTCGCCGCAACCCTGGAAACCAGCGGCAAGACCGTAGTCAACTCATACGATGCCATGTCTGTCTGTGGGAACAAGCTTCTCGCCTCGCTCAGACTCAGCCAGGCAGGAATACCGACTCCCCGGACGATGCTCGCCTTCACCGAGGAAGCGGCTCTTAACGCGCTCGATAAGCTTGGCTATCCTGCGATCATCAAACCAGTCGTGGGAAGCTGGGGCCGACTAGTAGCCCAGATCAACGATCCAGGAACGGCCCGATCGTTGATCGAAGCCCGCGAGTACATGCATCCTCTCCAGCAAGTCTACTATCTCCAAGAGAAGATCAAGCGTCCCAACCGAGACATCAGATGCTACGTCATTGGCGACGAGGCCGTCGCGGCAATCTACAGAAACGCACCGGCCAAAGACTGGCGCACCAACACCGCACTCGGCGGCGAGGCAGAGACGTGCAAAATCACACCCGACCTTTCAGAAATCAGTATCCGAGCTGCGAAATCTGTCGGTGGAGGAGCATTTGGAGTTGACTTAATGGAAACGGAAAACGGACTGGTAGTCCACGAAGTCAACCATACTACAGAATTCAAGAACACAGTCCGAGTAACTGGCGTAGACATTCCGGGAAAGATACTCGACTACGCAGCAAGCCAGGCCAAGAAATGAAAGCCTCCATAATGGGAGGCTCCGGCTACGTCGGAGGCGAACTTCTACGCCTGCTGGCCAGACACCCTCAGACGGAGATTCAGTCAATCAGCTCGCAACGATACGCTGGAGAGCCGGTCTACCGGGTCCATCCCAACCTTCGCGGCCTAACTAGTCTCAAGTTTCAGAAGGAGAACCTGGAATCGACGAGAGACAGCGACGTCGTTTTCACAGCCCTCCCGCACGGGAAAACAATGACAATAGTTCCTCAACTCCTCGAGATGGGATCTAAAGTTATCGATCTAGCCGCAGACTATCGACTGAAGAACCCTGAAACGTATGAGCGATACTATTCTCGCAAACACGTAAACCCAGAACTTCTCGCACGCGCAACCTATGGTCTCCCAGAACTTCACCGAGACAGCATTAGAAAGTCGAACCTGGTTGCGACGCCGGGATGCATGGCCACGGCAGCGACACTGGGTCTAGCGCCCATCGTCGCGAGCGACATGATTTCATCACCTACCATTGTTGTGGACACCAAGATTGGTTCCTCGGGAGCAGGAAGCACTCCGTCAACAGCCAGCCATCACTCGGAGAGATCTGAAGGGGTAAGACCCTACAAGCCAGCGGGACACCGACACATTGCAGAGATTGAGCAAGAGCTCAATTCTGTGGGTGGGTCCCAGATCAAAATCGCCTTCACCCCACATGCAGTCAACATGGTCAGAGGAATACTCGCAACATCCCACTGCTTCGTCAAACCCGGAACAGAGAAGAAAGATGTCTGGAAAGCATACCGCGCCAAATACGAGAAAGAACCCTTCGTCCGAATGGTCTCGGACGGCATCGGACTCTACGGCCTCCCGAACCCTAAGGCGGTAATTGGAACCAATTATTGCGACATCGGGTTCGAAACGGATCCTCACACACAGAGACTAGTTGTCTTCACTGCAATAGACAACCTGACGAAAGGCGCGGCTGGACAAGCAGTCCAATGCTACAATATCATGAACGGACTAAATGAGACGACCGGGCTCGATACGACGGCCCTCCACCCATAGGGAAATTCCAATGCGAGCCGTCTTCAAGATTGGAGATAGAGCAATGGCGAACGCGTTCTCCGATTCATCCCTCAAAGATCTGGAAAAGACGTACAGAGCGAACCAGTCTATCATCGTCCACGGAGGCGGAGACACAGTCACAAAAATCGCCGAACAGTTGAATATTCCCCAGAAGTTCATCGTGTCACCAGAGGGCTTCAAGAGCCGGCTGACCGATGAGGAGACAATCGACGTCTACACAATGGTAATGGGCGGCAAGGTCAACAAGAAAATCGTCAGAGAACTACAGAGGATCGGAATTCCAGCGGTGGGACTCTCAGGGATAGACGGTGGAATCCTCCAAGCATCACGCAAAACGAGAATCATCGCAAAAGAACCAGATGGACGCAGACGCGTCATCGAAGGGGGCTATACAGGACACATTACAGGGGTCGGTGAGCAGCTGCTCGAAACCATTCTATCAGAGAAATTCATGCCGGTGATCGCGCCGATAGCGCTCGGCACCGAATTCGAGCCTCTCAACGTTGACGGCGATAGGGCGGCTGGGCAAATCGCGGCAGCTCTCAAGGCAGACCTGCTGGTTATGTTGACAGATGTAGAGAAGGTTCTGGTCGATGGGAAGCCAGTTGATCACTGGACAGTTGAAGAAGCAAGGAGCTCGCTACCAATCATCGGGCCAGGAATGAATACGAAGGTCCAGGCTGCAATCGAAGCCGTAACCCAGGGTGTTGGCAGAGCCGTCATCGGCTCATCAGCGGGGGAGTCACCCTATTCGAAGGCGATCTCTGGAGAGGTAGGAACGATGATCACTCTATGAGTCAAGCCGATCCCTTCAGCATTGAAGACGCGCACCTTGCGCAAGTCTACGCGAAGCGGCCAGTGACACTTGTCCGGGGCAATGGTTCTCTCCTCTATGATTCTATGGGACGCGAGTATGTTGATTGTGCCGGTGGATACGGGACCTGCATCGTAGGCCACTCGCACCCTAGAGTTGTTGAAGCTATCAAGCATCAAGCCTCGCAACTGACAAGCTGCCATGGATCGTTTTACAACGACGCAAGATCACAATTTGTCCAGAAGCTGATTACAATCGCACCATCCGGCCTCAGCCGAGTCTTCTTAGCAAACAGCGGAGCAGAAGCGATCGAGGCCGCCATCAAGATCGCGAGAAGATCGACAGGAAGAAGACAGATCATAGCGGCGAAGGGAGGGTTCCACGGGAAGACCCATGGCGCGCTATCCGCAACCTGGGACGCAAAATACCGGAAGAACTTCGAACCCCTAGTCCCTGGCTTCGCTCATGTCCCATTCAACGACGCGGAAGCTGCCAAGTCAGCAGTCACTTCCGAGACCGCTGCAGTGCTTGTCGAGCCGATCCAGGGAGAAGGCGGGGTCCGGATGCCCTCTCCTGACTGGCTTCCAATACTCCGTGACCTGACGCGCGACACGGGTTCACTTCTGATATTGGACGAGATTCAGACTGGCTTCGGTAGAACTGGAAAGGTGCTCGCCAGCGAACACTTCGGTGTTGAACCGGATATCCTCTGTCTCGGCAAGGGAATCGCTAGCGGCCTCCCAATCGGAGTAGCTCTCGCAAACGACCATGTGATGGGTTCGTTGGCCAAAGGCGAGCACACGTCTACATTCGGAGGAAACCCGATCGTCTCGGCCTCTGGGGCCGCGTCCATCGACGCACTTCAGGAAGACCATCTTGTAGACAACGCCGCAACAGTCGGCGCGTATTTCAAGAACAAACTAGACAAACTTCACGCGAACTATCCGATCATCAGGGACGTCCGGGGCCTCGGACTAATGATAGCTGTCGAAGACCGTTTCGACGTTTACAATCTGTTGCAGAAAGGATTGGAGGAGGGAGTGATTATGCTGGACGCGGGGAGAAATGTTCTCCGGTTCCTCCCACCTCTCTGCATGAATAAGCAGCAAGTTGACCGTGTCATCACAGTCCTGGATCATCTTTTGGAAGTGGAGCAGGTTGGACGAGTACCCAGTCAGACTATTGCGTAGAATGCTCGAGACATATAGTCCGAGCGGATCAGAACAAACCCTGGCCGTGATCCTCAAAACTGAGCTTGAATCGTTAGGCTTCGATTCTCGGATCGATGAGACAGGCAACGTCTTAGCCGAAGCTGGCAGCGATGGACCAGAGATTCTGCTCTGTGGGCATATGGACACAGTCCCTGGAGAGCTTCCGTTCAGAGAAGAGGACGGTTTCCTCTATGGCAGAGGCGCCGTGGACGCAAAATCAAGCTTGGCAACCCTCATTATGGGAGCATTAAACGCGGTCTCAGCAAAAGCTCCTCTACGAGTGAAGATCGCGTGCGTCGTCGAGGAAGAGACCTCTAGCAAGGGATTCAGGGCAATTATTGCCAAAGAGGCTCCGCCACAGTTCGCGATTTTTGGAGAACCTAGTGGGTGGACTAACGTGATTATCGGTTACAAGGGCAGAATTCTTGTCCGAGTTGAATGCATTACTGACGGCGGGCATTCAGCTTCTCCTTGGCTTTCCAAAAATAGCGCGGACGAAGCTTTCGCGTTCTGGACAGACCTTAGACACAAGCTTCTCGACAATGATTCCGATTCCAAGTTCGACGTTATCACTGGGACCCTGACAGGAGTAATGACTACTGGCCCTGAGAACTCGATTCCGTCGCGGACTAGACTCACCCTCGACATTCGTCTCCCTCCAGGTAAGGATCCGAGTCAGGTGGCCGCCCGAATAGATTTCCTCGCACAGTCATATTGCAGTGATTTTCCTGGAGTTGAGCTCCAGACTTCGGTAGAGGAGAAATCCAATTCGTATTTGGCGGATTCTCATTCTAAGCTCGTAGCATCATGTCGGGGCGCGATAAGGAGGGTAACCGGAATAGTCCCTTACATGGTTAAGAAGACGGGAACAAGCGACATGAATCTGCTTCCACCGGAAACAATTGCTATTGCATATGGTCCTGGAGACTCGCGACTGGATCATACCGAGTATGAGCGAATCAACATATCCGAGTATCTGAAAAGCATAGAGATCTGCACGGAAACCCTGAAGACGCTACCGACAATGGTTCGTTCTGAGATCGAGGTAGCTACCTGAGCCAATTGTCAACCGTTCTACGCCGAGCAAGACTTGCCGTTGGTACTAAGAGAGAAGTTGTGGATTTCATCTCTTCTCGCGACGGCGATCGTAGAATCGCCCGATCAATTGTACTCGTGAACGAGGCCCATGTCCTAGCATTGCTCAAGGCGGGGCTGGTCAGTCAGAACGAGTCGCGAAGGCTTCTCAGTGAGCTTCGAAGAATGGAACGGGTTTTTCCTGAACATGGCATCGAGGAAGACTATCATCTCTACATCGAGCAACAGCTGACCAAGCGTCTCGGTCCTGTCGTTGGAGGCAAGATCCATACTGGAAAGAGCAGGAACGATCAAGTCGCCACCGCCATACGCATGACGCTGAGGGACTCGCTACTAGACTTGTCCAACAATGTGCTCTCCTTCGCTGAGACCCTGCTGAAACACGCGGCAAAACACGTGAACACGTTCTTTGTTGGTTATACTCATCAGCAGCCCGCGCAGCCGATCACCTATGGACACTATCTCGTGTCAATCGCGGACCCGTTGCTGAGAGACAGTGAGAGGATTCTCGAAGCCTATCGCAGGGTCAACATGTCGCCGATGGGGGCGGGGGCGATCGCCGGGTCCAGCTATGATCTAGATCGTCGAATGATCTCTCAGCTGCTCGGTTTCGACGGTTTGGTTGAGAATTCGCTGGACGGGGTCAGCGGCCGAGACTTCCTCCTAGAATCGCTGGGTGTTTGCAGTCTCATCGCCAGCGACCTATCCCGGGTCGCGCAGGACTGGATACTCTACAGCTCTAGCGATGTGGACATCCTTGAGCTCTCGTCAGAGTACGCGTCGACTAGCAGTATCATGCCTCAGAAGAAGAACCCTGATCCATTTGAGATCGTCCGGGCCAGATGCGCGAGCGTGAACGGAAACCTTGCGACCGCAACAATCCTGATGCATGCACTGCCTTCCGGCTACAATCTAGATTTCCAAGAACTCACGCCACTCGTTTGGAATTCGATCGATACTCTACAATCTTGTCTTTCCATTATGACAAGCGCAGTCGCTAGCATCCGACCAGTGCAGGGAGTCTCGGACAGGTACCAGGTCAAGTTCACGGTCGCCACCGAGCTTGCGAACAGCCTTGCTCGAGAATTGCATGCTCCGTTTCGCGACGCGTACAGATGGGTTGGACAGGCGGTCCGGATCTCGCTCCATGATCATCGGACCCTCCGGGACCTGACCAGATCAGACTGGAGTAAGATCGCCGGCAGACCGATCGAGGAGTCAACCTACAGAATCTTGCAAAGGGTGGGGGACCCGGCATCTAACCCTGGGCTTTATCGGACCGAAGGAAGCGCAAACCCTGCGGAAGTAAGGAGGATGATCAGTTCTCGAAAACGGCGTGTAGCGGAGAGTCTTTTGAAGACTGAGAAGCTCGGGAGCCGAGTCCGCGATTCAACCCGTAGAACTGAGCGTATTCGGTGATGGCGCGCGGGAATTCTCCGTCCCAATAGAAATATGCTTTCTGGAGTATGAAAAGTAGCATGATATGCCGTGATATACCTTTCAGAGTAGGAACAGTAGAAAGACTACTACTTTTCAGAGTAGAAAAGATAGAATCATACTGGAAACTCGCCCAGAACAAGCCCTGATCGCAAATCCAAGCACATGTTTTGACCTAGCCGCATTCTGCGTGTTCACCCCCACGCATTAA
>JAJPJY010000155.1 GCA_021323995.1 bacterium
CCTTCTGCGAGGACTTTACCAAGTCATTCTCTTCGAGGACACGAAGATGATGCTCGACAGTCTTGTAGTCCAAATTGACTGTTGTCGCGAGCTGGTTCGCGTTCAAGGGCCGTTCTCGAAGCGCCTTGAGGATTTCGACTCTGTTTGGTCCTCCACGCGTGCCTCCCAAGAGATACCAGAGCAAACGCGTGAGATGACGTTCGCCGTGGATACTAGGGACGGATGACTGCTTGCTAGCGGCTGTCCAGAAGCCTGTTCTCCACGAGAACAAGACGGTCAGAGAGAATCTTCGAATTACAGCGAGTATCGAGCAAGCCCACCTATGCAGATCTATTATCGACGTTCAATTAGCTGGTTCCCATAATAACCATTCCCGAAAAATCTACTTCCAATAATGAACCCAATAAAAATTGTCGACCGCTCCAGCTATGTAAAGCACCGTCGTCCTAATCCGCCGGCCTCTTCTCGAAGATCGACAACGATTGCGAAGCGCGTATATTCTATTTGGTTCGACCTTGATTCATGCCTCGCAGAATAAGGCCGAAGTTTCCGAAGAAATGGCACGTGCCGAACGAACCGAATAAGTGGATAACTTGGCAACATGCCAACAGCAAGCTGGCAGGAGAGAAGGTTTACTGGATTTCAACTGCTAGTCGCCGCGGACAACCTCACGCAGTGCCTGTATGGGGAATCTGGAAGAAAAACAGATTCTATTTCGAAACGGACCCGAAGTCCGTGAAGGGAAGGAACCTATCGACTAACCCGAAACTTGTAGTTCACTTACAGAATGGCAACGATACGGCAATCGTGGAAGGGAATGCTAGAAGGGAGAAGACCATAGGAGTTCTGAGTCAGCTACGGAAGGATTACGCGAGAAAATACCAGTATACTCCCGACTGGTCAAACGAGTTGGACCAAGTAGTCTTCCGAGTTGAACCGAGGACTGTGCATGCATGGAAGGCTCCCCGAATGCACCGGAGCTTCGTGAAGTTCATCTTCTGACCAAACATGACTTACCTGTAACTCGAACTACCAATCGTATTTCGAGCGTAGGTTTTGATAGCGAGGTCGTTGGTCAGTTGTGTTTTACTCTGACATTCTCATCCGAGTTTCGGATGGGTTCGTCTCGATCGGATATCTTCCAGATTTTTCTTCGCGTTCTGGTAGGACATGTGAATGATCTTCTTTGCTATTGCAAGATCCTCCGGTCTTTCTATTCTGAAGCTAACCCATCCAGCTTGGGGAGCGAACCTGTGTGGAAGAGCCTCGCCGGCCTTCAGTACAGATGCTTGGTCTTCTTTTGAGAGGCGAATGTCTAGCCATGAAGTTCCATGGGAGTGCATGAACTCAATTCTGCTCACTTGGAATTCGGTCCCTCCGAATCTGTGGGAGGCCTCACTAACCTCGGGCAATTGTAGAATCCAAGCTTTCAATTCCTCGAAAGATTTCTTCGCCTCTTCCGTATTGGTGAGTCTCCCTCTTCTAGCTGCAACTTGCGCTATTTGTTGACCGCCGGCTCTCCGGTGCTAGTCACAAGTCTTCTAGATGTCCAGCTTTGTCAGCTCGGCACTGATCTTCCAGAGTCTATCTGCCGACCCACCATCGTATGACTGCGCTGACGACCTCTTTTCCTTGCCCTTAGAGAAGAACTTCCCGGTCACTCCTTCCAGCTCAGGAGATGTTGCCAGATAGATTGCTGCCTTGGCAGCTCGGTCTGGACTCATCATGAAAGGACTGCCTGCCGTGACAAGAACGGACATGAGGCCGCCCTGGTCTTTTCCAAAACCTGTTCTGACCACGCCAGGGTGGAGACAGTTGACTGTGACTCCCGTCCCATCGAGACGTTTCGCCAGCTCATACGTGAATAGGACATTCGCAAGTTTCGACTGGCTGTATGCGTGGTATCCACTGTACTTTTTCTCGCCTTCAAGATCATCGAAGTCGATCTCGGTCCCATAGTGCGCAGAGGACGTTAGGTTGATGATTCGCGACGGTGCGCTGGACTTCAAGACGTCCAAAAGCAGATTGGTCAAAAGGAAGTGTCCGAGGTGGTTTGTGGCAAAAGTAGTCTCAAGTCCGTCTACCGTCGGTACACGCTTAGGGAGGAAGATTCCGGCGTTGTTGATGAGAACATGGAGTTTCTTGTATCGCGCCTTGAAATCATGAGCCAGCTCCCGGACTGAGTCTTGGGATGATAGGTCTGCGACCATCGAGTCAATATTCTTGTTGCCGCTCCTCGTCCGGATCTCGAGAAGGGCTGCTTCTCCCTTGTCTTTGTCCCTCGAAACTATCACGACGATCCCGCCGAGTCTGGCAAGCCCGAGTGCGGTTGCCTTGCCGATTCCAGAATTAGCTCCAGTGATTAGGCAGGTCTTGCCTGTCATGTCGACCTTGCTCTCTTCCAATTCTCCCACGCATCCCGTTGATGGTGGAAGGGATAGGAATAATGTTTAGGATTCCAGAGTGGTACTGCTGGTCTTGTCTGGTCGGGCCGGCTTGCTGCCGAGCTCGGCTGCTTTCAAGAGTCCCCAGACTACTAGGAAGAAGGCGATTAGGATGTTGAGGATGTAGGGAAAGAACAGGATCAGAATGCCGGTAATTATTGCAAGAAACGCTACTAGTGCCCTGGGTACCTTGAATGTTCCCGAAAGCTCATCGGCCATGTCCATTTGCTAGTGCCTCGCGATGAGCGCGTCTCGGGTCACGGTTTGGTTTCGGTCTGACGGATGCTAGGTGCTGTCGGGGTTGGGGTCGGCTGTACGGCCCGCATGAGGTGGGGAGCATGTGGGAAGTAGTGTTTTCCTGCAGCCTCTAGCACGAGGTGTTTGCCTGCCCGGTAGACGTGTCCCGCCGAGAGGGAAACTAGGCTGGTGAGTATCCAGAAGAATGGTATTCCTTGGATGTAGACAGTATTTTCCGTCGCAAGGTTGATCCCTTGAACTCCTACGTTCTCAGTGCCGAACACTACGCTCGGCGGTGTCCGAATGAACACGAAGATAAGATATGCTGTGCTGATGAACCCCGCCACAGTCGCTAGACTCATCAGAAGGTCGATGGCCTTCTCAAACTTCGCCAGAAATCCCATGGCTCTCCTCGCATTCCCGCCTTCGCATATGGTCGTGTTGTCACCATCCGTTGTAGACAACCGGGACCACCGAGTTGACCTGACCCAGTTCTACGCATCGCATGCAAAGGCTGAAATCCGATTCCAATCTCGCTACTAAACGAGGGTAGCCGAGTCCGCGAAC
>JAJPJY010000125.1 GCA_021323995.1 bacterium
GTGGCGGTATCTCAAACCTGGGTTCAACCGGGCGAAGGACCGCTAAACGCCGGGAGTAACTCTGACTCTCTTAAGGTAGCCAAATGCCTTGTCGGGTAAGTTCCGACGTGCATGAATGGATCAATGACCTCCCCGCTGTCCCCGCCTACGGCCCGGTGAACCCACATAACCTGGACGAACAGTCCAGGAACACCCAGCGGGGCGAGAAGTCCCCGTGGAGTTTTACTGCAGCTTGTTGCTGGGATGTGAGCGCGGGTACAGAGTGTAGGTGGGAGCCGTCGAGGCCGGGGTCTTCGGGTCCCGGTGGAGGCGCCAATGTAACACCACCTATCTGCGCTTACATCTCTTACCAGAGTTGGCTCTGGAACAACAGCAAGTAGGCAGTTCGGCTGGGGCGGCACCCCCTCGAAAGAATATCGAGGGGGCCCTAAGCTCGACTCATCCGGGACAGAACCCCGGAGTAGAGTGCAAGAGCAAAAGTCGGGCTGACTGGATCCTCAACGGCAAGGGATCCAGAGGCGAAAGCCTGGTCTAGCGATCCTTGATGTCCCCTTTGCTGGGGGCTCGAGGTGACAGAAAAATTACCCCGGGAGTAATTGGCTCGTCTCCTCCGAGAGTCCTCATCGACGAGGAGGATTGGTTCTCCGTCGTCGTCCCTTCCCATCCTGGGTCCGCAGCAGGACCCAAGGGCGCGCCTGTTCGGCGATCAAAGGGGAATGCGAGATGGGTTTAGACCGTCGCGAGACAGGTCGGACTCTACCTGCTGGGTGTGCTGGTTGCCTGAGGGGAAGGCGCCCCTAGTACGAGAGGAACGGGGTATCGTAGCCTCTAGTTTACCGGTTGTCCGACAGGGCACTGCCGGGCCGCCACGCTATCGAGGATAAGGGCTGAAAGCATCTAAGCCTGAAACCTCTCCCGAAAATAGGCAACCGTTCTGGTCCAATTGGACCACTGGCGACAGTGGTTTCGGACTGGACGAGGGCTCCCATAGAAGATGGGGTTGATGGAATCGGGGTGTACGCGTCGAGACTTCGGTCGAGACGTTCAGCCCGCGATCCCCAATCGCCCAAGGTGCTGGTCCCTGGTGGGACCCATGTTCGGAGCGATATCAAAATCTGAGGCCAAACCTACACAGCATCACTCACGATTTTTTTACTAGTTGATCTAGTAGTCTACCGGAGGGTCCACTACGGCACGGTGCACGATCTGCCGAGAAAACATTCGACGCAGTGAGTGGAAATCTCATTATCGATCCCTGCACCCGGCGTATGAGAAGTGGTTTAGTCGATGGAAAAGGAACTTTTATGCGCCGCTCCCCGTCTTGATCATCGGTCTAATCATCTTTGATTATCTGTGGCAGGTCGACGGCGGATTCTTCGCGATAGTTTCCGGGGTTTTCATCCTCGCATTTTTCGTGTGGAGTGTCTATGAGGTTTGGTTTCTTCTACTCAGAACCGTTCGAAGATATTCTCGTGAATGGCGGGAGAGTCATCCCGGGGGTCTGAATAGTCTAATAGTTGGATCATCTTCCTAGGTTCGGGTGGCGAGTCGGTGTGCAGTTACAGACCGAGAGGTCTGAGGAAACTCCACCCACATGGCGGAAACATACCATGTAACGTGGCGGGCGAGAGCCTGTGTGGATGCGCAGAAACGATACCCGGCCGGTACCGTGTGACGATGATGGGATGTTCTCCCGGGCGTCCCTGATGGAGGGCTGGTGCAGGGATGAAACGGGCATCCACTATGCTGTGAAAGGGGATGTAGACGCCTGTGAGCTCCGCCCGAGGCGCGGGTTCCCCGATAAGACAGATGCTGCAACGAACAGAAGGTGGGTTACGGCCGACACGCCACCCATCACACAATCGCTAGCGACGCCCCTGCATGTCATGGGAATATGGATCTCGCAGTTTCTGTCGCAAGGATCAAATGGAATTCTGATCGCTCCGTAATGGTAGCGGGTCTGCTATGCGCAGACGCTACCAGAGATTGAGGCAGGAAACTTGGGCTGCTACCAAAGCGGGCCTGATCGCTACCTAATGTTGCGCTAAAGCCAGGGATGTCCAGCCCGCATTTGGATCGCCACTTAGGATCGATTCACAGTTTTGTGGAGAGTCTAATTCTTCAACGCGAAGGAAATCATACGCCAGGGTGGACTGAATTAGGGAGCAGAGCTATTCTCCCTAGGTGGTGTGAACCTACGGCTTGGAAGGCATCGACCACACGGTCCAATGGAAATGTCTTGCCTAGATGTACTTCGAATGAGCCTGCATCGACTAGTTTGTTGAGCTTGTCTACCAATTCTCGATCAACATTGCTATTGTATCCATATATACGAACGGTCGATGGCGCTTTCGGAGCTGGACGCTGATTCACCCAGGGATAGGCGACGCGTCCACCGTCGCGCACTAGAGTAAGCGCTTTTTCAGCCGCTTCGCCGGGAACGGTAATCAGGGCGGCATCGAAGCCGTTCGAGGCGAAGTTGCGAGCTCTATCATCGATATTTCCACGATGACCGTCGACAGCAACTTCAGCACCCAACCGTTGAGCAAGAGCTACTCCATCTTCCCCTGACGCTACGGCAAACACTCGAGCACCGAGCCGCCTGCCAAGCTGGACCGCCAAATGCCCTAAGCCACCACTCGCACCAAAAATCATCAGTTTTTCGCCTTGATTCAAGGCTAAGGTGTCTAGTCCTCGTAGTGCTGTCGCTCCATCTATTAGCAAGGCTCCTGCTTGTTCAATCGTTACATTATTGGGAATCGGCCACGCATGATTCATGTTCAGGGCTGCGTACTCAGCATAAAATCCCGTCTTTGTTGTTGCTGTTGTCGACCAAATGTCGCCATAAACCAGATCGCCACTAGTGAACCCACTAACCTTGTCTCCAACCGCAACGATTCTGCCAGCTCCCTCTGAACCCAGCACCCACGGGAACTTGGGCTGAATACCGAACATTTTTGCAAGCCTTCCTTCACGTTCGGCAACATCCCACACTCCAATCCCTGCAGACTCGACCTTGATCAGGATCTGATCAGGTTCAGGATCCGGCACGGGAACATTTCTCACTAAGAGGACTTCGGGACCACCAAAGCGATCGACCACTACAGCACGCATCTCACCGTCTTCTGGAGTCATACCAAAGACCAACGTATCAGCATGCTGATAAGCATGCTTATAAGCTTGCATATAAGCTTGCTCATACGATTTCGGACATGATGTTAGCCTCTAAACATGCAACAGGATAAACCCGAGATTGGGTACCTGATCAAGCGCGTCCAGCAGACCCTTCATTTAGCATTGGATTCGGCCTTGAAGGATCATCATCTCACGATGGCCCAGTACGCGGTTCTCTTCAATCTGTTACAGAACCCCGGCGCGTCCAGTGCGAAACTAGCTAGACTATCCTTCGTAACCCCGCAAACCATGATGCGCCTCGTGAAAAACCTGGAACATAACGGCTTCCTCACGCGGACTAAGTCGTCCCAGACTCCGAGGATACTCAACGCTCGGCTGACAACAAAGGGCGCAACAGCATTTCGCGCCGCCACTCGCGACGTATCGCTCGTCTACTCAAGGATGCTGAACGGGATCCGGGACACCGAGCTCGAGCAGATTAGTCGATTGCTGAACAGAATGCTTCAACAGCTCGAAGAATCGCAATCTTCTAACCCCATCTAATCGAATCAAGTCCACCTCTCCGATTAATCTTGATCTAGTCAATGTTCGAAGGGCTGTATCATCAGCCCGAGACATTCCAAAATCGCGCAAGAGCAACGGGCTCCTCTCTAACTCTTGTCCAACGAACGCCACCAAACCAGGTCGATGTCGAAGCATCAGCTGGGTCTACGGATAGACCGGATCCTCTACAAACAATTCCAGCAGGTCTTGGCACAAGAGAAGCTGAGACCGAGCGAAGCCATCGAGGGCCTGGTCAAGCTGGCGGTCCAGGCGGGAGGCGTGTCAAGGCTGGTTGTCGACCAGACCAAGCGTGAGAGTTCTGGGAGGATGATCGATGATGCTCTGTTCAAATCCCGACTTGCCAGGCTGAAGACAAGTCTCGAACTGGAAGAGAGACACTTGAGAGAGACTGGCGAAGAAATGGAAGACAAAGAGTCAGACTATTGGGTCAAAGACCTCACAGAGTTGGGACGGCGAGCAGTAAGCCCGGAACTCGTCAAAGAATTCGAAATCTGCTTATCGAACGCGGACCGACTGTATCAGGAGACGTGGAAGGAGGTGGTCGAACAGGAGATAGGCGAAACAAAATCCCGAATCGCAATGCGAGGACTGATCAGGGAAAATTCAGCTTCAGAGTAGTTTCAGATCAGATTCCCTCTCGCTTTCACGCCCGAGTAGTTCCTACAAACTACTGGTCCCGTGCAGATCACCACCGTGAGAACGGCGGTGGTCCAGAATTGAACAAATTGTGGGACATGTGGCCGATGGACTCATGAGAGTCTCCAGAGGATAGCGGCGATGGGTTCGACGCCAGTTTGCAGGACACTACTAGGTCAATGTCTTGGGATAGCATGCTTGATGAAAAATGTGGGTGCAGAGTAGTGTTTTGGATCCTCTGCTTCTAGGAGAGCTGTGTTACCTGGATTTGTAGGTCGCCTACGTCGCCCATGTCTTTGAGTGTGAAGTTGAGGTTGTAGTGGCCGGCTCCTCCTGGGATTCCAGTGTCCGGGTTGTACATACCCTGGCTCTCCCAGAAGAAGAGCGGGCATGTCACCGTATTTCCGTGGTGAGTGCAGTACTGTGTGGCGCCGGGAGGCACGGGCAATGACGCAGTCTGTGGTACAGTAACTGACATGGTGCCGGCTGTCATGTAGAAGTCATCGTTTGGTATTCCGAGGCCTAGAGGTCGTATGGTCGCGAGTTCCATGTCCCAGGCTGTTCCGTTGATGGAGAAGTGGGCTTGAATCTCGTGGTGTAGTCCGAAGAAAAGTTCCATTTCGCAGTTTGCAAGGTTTCCAGAGGTTGCGGGAGAGCCTGCTCCGCCCGCAAAATTGCAAGTCTCTTTCATTCCTCCGCTTCCGCTCTGATCGCCAGGGCTGTGGTAGGTGTTTGATAGCGATGCATGCCAGTCCGGTCCCACTGCGTATACGGCGGGCGCGAGTGATATGGCGGTTAACGCGATGATGGTGATTGAGGCTAGTGTTGCTAGTCTGAGTCTTTTCGAGCTGTTCATTTTCGATGGGAGTAGAGATTCAAAATCTAGATAGTCATTTTTTGCAATGCAATTCTCACTCGTTCTCGCCTAATTGGGGCAAACCCGTCGCGTCTGCCAGGAACGGGTCCTTTCTCGAATGTTAAAAATCGCCAAGTAATTCCTGACCGCCCAGTCAGGGTAGTCTTATCTTGTGACACTCCTGAATTCAGTCGATGCCGTCTTCTGGACTGCTCAGCCTCGACGGAATTCTTGAAGGAGGCGGCTATCCGGAGAAATCTGCAATCCTCATAATCGGTCCCCCTGGAATCGGAAAGGAAGCACTCTGCTACCTCCACGCCAAAGCAGGAGTCGACGAAGGCGCCATGTGTCTCTACATGACGACCCTTTCCATGCGCGAGATAGTCGAAGACGAGAGATCATTTGGAATAGACGCGACGAGGCAGTCAGCCGTCTGGATGGCGAGGGAAGGGGGCCAAGAAAAGCCCGACCTCAAAGACCTGGCTCGTCTGAAGAAACAAGTCGAGACGTTCCTGATTCAAAACCAGAATCGCAAGATTCGGATCGTCGCGGACATACTCTCACCCATCCTAATGCTCAACCCGGCGGATACAGCGTACGGTTTCGTGGACTGGCTCCTCACAGAAGCAAAACAGCACGACACGGTCCTGGTGGCGACTCTCGAAGAGGGAATGCAACCCGTCCAGGCCCAGGTTGCCATGCAGCGATTGTTCGATGGAGTAATCGAGCTAACCTTTCACAAAACCTGACTCCGAGTTCTCTCACTTTTGCGAATAGTCAAGATGAGAGGCACAACCCCCCACCAAGACTACTATACAGTCTCATTCACAAGTTCAGGGATCGAGCTACAACCCGCTTCGATGGGCTCCAGGGAAAGCGAAATCATCGGACCGGGATTATTCCTAGGACAAGTCGTTGCGGATCCGAAGTCCGTCGCACGCCTCGGAAAAGAGGCGAGAATCATCTTCGACTATCTTGTCAAGTCATTCAACGAAGATTACCGGTCGAACAAGCTAGCAATCGAGCAAGCAGGCTGGAGGACTAGAATAGCGGTCTCGGAAGCAACACCCATCACCACAGGCTTACTCTACGGAAGAGAGGGAAAGCTGGGACCACTTCTCAAAGAACTTCTCTCCAGCGGACTCGTCGAAACCAGATTCTTCCCAGGCCAGAGAGGGCGAGGAGGAGAAGTAACGAAACTCCGCGTAGCCTACGAAAAAGAACAGGTCAAGCGCATAGTCGACGATGACGTAGTCAGAGGAGCGACCCAGTGAGTAGCCTTTTCGACGCTCTCAACTTGAGCGGGCTAACAGTCGACTCCATTGTGCTGGGGTTTGCTGCGTACTGGGCATTCAAGGTA
>JAJPJY010000163.1 GCA_021323995.1 bacterium
CGCCGTTGTAGAGGACAGTCCATGCTCCTGTGATCTTCTGATATTTCTGACCAATCTTTGTATCCTCTTTCTCGAGCTCGACATTTTCTTCCCGGAAGATTGAGACAGCGTTCTCTTTCCGCCGATCCATAACTGCGAACCGATCATGATCGAGCTCCTTCCGAGCGCTCAACGCCAAGTATTTCTGGTCGAGTTGGAATGAACGAAGTTTCACTTCCGGCTCTACGCGCTCAATGAAATCGAGGAAGGCTTTCTCTCGCGCGGGGTCGTCCGTTTGGCAGGTCATCCGAATATATCGTAACGCCTCCTCTTCGTTGACAGCCGCCAACAGTTCGGACTCGTGTTCGAGCCATTTCTCAAGCTCCGGTCGGGACCTTGCCGGTTTCTCTTCGAGCTGATCAAACAGTCTATTCAGCTGAGCTGTGTCGGTCCAGTCTATGGTTGCGGGAAGATATTTGCGGGGATAATCTCGGGGCAGGGAAGAATAGTCGAATGACAATTCTACACTCGTAGCACGTTGCAGCTAAAAAAATCTCTCTGCTACTGACGCCTAGGCTACACTCCAGCGATGGTTTCTCGTGGGGTCTCTTTGTAACAAGCTTCGACGAATTGCTGAAAGTGGTAGTGTCGAAGAAGACGGTGCTTGGCGTGAATGTCGGGCTCAGGACGAGGTTTCTAGGGGTTCGAGGATAGCTGAAGCTGTCTATTTCTCGCTTGAGCGGTGTCCCGATTGTTCTTCAGTAGCGTTGCCAGAGTGCGAGTTCCCGGTCGGGCCAGTGTTCTCTTCTTCTTTTTTCTTGAAGTAGCCTTTTTGCCAGAGGCCCAGAGTTGCTACGCCGACGAGGCCGGTTATTGCGATGCCGGCTGTGGCGATGTTCTTGCCTTGTGAGGAGAGCCATGACAGTTTGACCTCGAAGGTCGTGATAGCTGAGGAATTCTGCGAGCCTGTTAAGTGAGCCTGAACTAGAATCGAGTAGGTCCCTATCGTTGCATTGGTTGGAATCAAGTAGCTTGTCTTGTAGACTCCGGTTGTTACCGCGGTTACCTTCAGCGTTTGATTCGTATTGTTGGGTTTGATTAGAACGATCTGAAGGCTTGTGACGCTTACCAGCGATCCATTTTGGCTGGCAGCGATGAAGAGGGTTGCGGTGTCTCCCGGGAAGTAGACGGTTCCTACGCTGACGTTTAGGCCGAGAGTTCCAGTTGGGTTCGTGACTGTGAAGGGGGCCTCCACGTCGATAAAGGCGCCGAGGTCGACGACATGTACTTGGTGAACTCCAGATTGGGCGATCGGCACGTTGAACGTGAAAGAGATTGCGAATGTGAGATTCTGGCTGTTGATGATTGTGAAGCCCTCGAGTTGGTTGTCGAAGGTTACGTCGATCTAGGAAAATGAAGGATAGTTGTATGGGTTGATGAAGCCCGTACCTCGGATTGTTACTTTAGTGCCGACTGGTCCGCTGGTGGGTGTTAGCGTTATGACAGGTGAGGGAAGGATGGTTATCTCGCCACCGATGATAGTGTTGTCGCCTGGCGTAGGGTCTCCAGGGAGGACGGCGGTTGCAGAGATCGTGTAGTTGCCAGGTCTAACACCACTCGTATCCCAGGTCAATGAGTAGCCCGCACCTTGGCCGGAAATCTGCAGCGTCAATCCGGTCAGCTGCGCAGCGATGCTGTTGTTATAGTAGACTACGACGCTAAAGGTGGACGAGTTGGAGCCTGTGTTCACGACCCCAACCTCGAACGAGACCTGTTCACCAGCTACTGCTCTGTTCGAATTGAAGTCAAGATACTCAATCGCAACATCATGCGCTGGGCGCGGAACGACATGTACGAACTGCGTCTCGGACGCGGTCAACCCGGCGCTGTCTGTCACTGTGAGGATAACGGTGTAGTTTCCAGAACTATTGTATAGGTGCCCAGCATACGGGACTCCCTGGGTAGCAACATATCCGTCTCCAAAATTCCAGAACCAATCGGTGATGGACCCGTCAGGATCGGTGCTATTGTCTCCAGAAAACGATACGAACTGGCCAACAACTGGCGTTTGCGGATAAAATGTGAAACTGGCGATTGGAGGCTCGTCGGTGGGACCGGCAGAGATGTCGAGTCTAGTGGTCATCATTCCTTCGAACCCATTGTCTGTGGCGATTACTGTGAGACGGATCGAGAAATTGCCGTTAAGAGTAAAGTAACCCATCGCGAATATGTGAGAGATTACTGGAGTGGATGTGGTAATGTTTCCGTCATAGGTTGTCTCTCCAAAGTCCCAGATATAGAGAGCTATCCCATGATTTGATGCTCCTGGATTGCCAGGGTCAAAGCTGTTGGTAGCGTTGAAGGTAATCAACTGTCCGGCTCCTGGACTGGATGGAGAGTATGTGAATGAGGCTACTGGTCCAAGGATCGTCGCCTCGTTCTTGAAGTAGCCGTCTTCAGTCTGAACTCCGATGGTAGTGGCTCCGGCTAGTAGCCTGGACCAGTTGGGAGCATCGGCTGGGCAGTGTGGACACAGAGCAGGCGGAGCGCCGGAATCAGCTCCTGGGTTGTTCATGCCGGCCGCTAAGACTAGTGGACTGACTCCTCCAGATTTGATGACTGTGAAGGTCACGTCGGCCAGCGCGCCTGATCTGGCGTTGACTACGCCTTCATTGACCACCGAAACTCTTAGTGCTCCGGGGCCGTTGAATGTTCCAGGAGATACAACGGGAAACGAGAAGACAGTATTGGTCTGGACATTGTAGGATGAGACGTTCAGATATCGTTGGTCATAGTAGAGTGCGAACTCGTAGCCGTTCCACGCGGCTGGAGCGTTGGTAACATTGACTTGGACATGAAATGTTGATCCAGCGACTAGTGATGTGTCAACGATGTTTGCAGTCCCGTATTGGCTGCTGAACACTCCGATGATCGGCTCTCCTCCGGAGGGTGCTCCGACGGTCAGAATGAAGGTGGTGTTAAGAATCGTTCCGTTCGCGGGTGCTGTTTGTACAATTATTGGGTACGATCCCAAGGGAGTGGATGGAGAGGTAGTGATGCTCATTGTGGACGTGAAGTTTAGGGTCCCTGAAGCAGGATTGAACATGACAGTTGCTCCCGGAATTGAATACTTCGCGGTCAAGTTGATCGTCTGGGGTGTTCCTTTGATGAGGAAGACGGATATCGCGGAAGAGGTCGCCTGTCCGGCTGTGACATCGGCCGTTGGCGGGCTGAGTGTGAAGGAATACTGCAAACCAGAGGATACAGAAACGGTTGTTTGTCCCGTTTCAATTATTTTGGAGGTGGATTGCGGGCTCATCTCTTGGACATTGACTGTCACCGAGACCGTGCTGTTGAACTGGTACGTGTGTGATACAGATGCGCTTGTTGTTCCTGTCACGTCCTGGATTACCCCATCTCCAAAGTTGAACTTGTAGTCAAACTGTGAGGACCTGAAAGATGTTGGATACGTGTTGTTGTAAGAGATGCTCGCGGCGAAGTTGAAGGTGCCTGGCCCACCGCTTGCTGTCAGAAGGACGTTGAAGGCTGTTGGCGTGCCCGTGACGTCGATCTGGGATGATGACTGAGAGGCCGTCGGTGACAGTCCTAGACCTGGCGTGTCTTGGACTGAGAGCGAGTCTGAGTAAGTGCCCGCAAGGGAGTAGATGACAGATTGGCTGTTTGATGTGGCAGTGGTGGACGAGAATGAGGGGGCAGGGTTGGTACATACCGTCTTGATGATCAGAGTGCCTGGGCAGAGTCTCCATGTTCCAGTGTAAGGAGAAGTTCCTCCAAGCCAGAGTGCCTTAACCTGTGTAGTCGCGTGGAGCCCGATGCTTGGCTGGGTTATCACGGCGACCGTCAACGGTAAGCGTTGCGTCACAGTCAGTGTATGGGATGCAGCATCAGTGACGTTGAGGGTGACCCGGTTGACAGGGACGGGCGGAGACGTGATTATGACCGAGCTCCCTGTTGCCTCGGCGATTAGCGGCATTGAGCTTGTGCTGTTAAAGTCCCAACTGTAGAAAAGTGGTCCGGTGCATCCTCCACAGGTCACGTTCGCGTTGAATCCGAGGGGCGATCCGGGGATAGGTGGGTTGGGTGAATAGGTGAAGCTGCCGAGCCAGTTTAGCGAGTGGCCCACGTCAAAGTAGGTCTCACTGTCGAAACTCCCGTCGATCGTCTGGTGCACTACAAAGTCGGGACTCGCTAATCCTCCGCCTACGTTGATCAAATGGAGTGGGGTGAAGCCAACTCCTACAATGTCGAATCTTATTCTGAAGAGAGTTAGATTGCCACCGAAAGGTGACTGTACGACCTGGGCGAGTTCTGCCACTCCGTGAACGTTATCGATCTTTTGCACGGGGGTGACGAGTACAGCTGGCTTCCAGGATAGACCGCTCTGGTCGAGTTCGACTGCATGAAGAATTGAGGGGTTCCAAGTGACTTGTAGATCAAAACCATTGACGCTTGCCGTATTGTTCTGGATTAGAACAACGTTCGCTGTGAAGCCGCCGCCAATTGCCGGGCTTGTCAGGCTAAGACTCTCGTCCTGGTCGGTCACTAATGGCTCGGGTGTTCCATCATTCGTCCCTGTTGTTGACATCCCTGCGTCACCGATCCAAGTGCAACTCGTCTGGAGAGCGGCGGCTGACGGATTGACCTCCGATTGAGCGAGGGGAAACCCGGTCGCATTTGTTTCCGCTAGCGTTGTTCCGAGTCCGCAATCGATGCCGAGTCGGCTGTCTCCAGAGATGCTATCTGGACTAATGCTTCTCAGAGAGAAGCTGGTCAGATTCCGGGTGCTTCCCAGACTTGTGAGCATTCCCGCGAACAGGAGTAGAAGGATCGAGATAGACAGGAGAATCCGTCGCATGATTTACTAACCTAGACGTCGGAACGCTGTTTTTAGAGAAAATAAGACTTTCTACATGCATATACGGCGGAATACGAAGAATGACGTCCCACTCTGTGAAATTGTTCTAATAGCGGCTAATTTACGCATCTTTACGAACCAGTCATACTCTGCCCTTTTTCAGTGCTGAGGTGGACAGAGGAGCACAAGGTCCCTGATCATTCTGACCATCGTCTCTCTGGGCGGCAGTAGTTTCGAGATTAGGCTGATCTGCGCGACCTACGATAATCCGATCTGCTTCATTAGTCCGAGGAGGTCGTAGAAGAGGCGTTCTTCAAGAATCTCTCCCTTGTCGTTCCAGTGCGCGATGGTGCAGAATTCTACGTGAAATTTCTTGTTTGTTGGAGGAATCACTTTACCCTCTCCCGCTTTCATTGGGCCCTTCATTGTGCCTGAGAAGTCTGCGACTGTACAAGTATAATCGCCTTGGCCGAAGAATATCTTGTAAGGGTTGTTGATGAGATGATTGTCCGGGAATGTCTTGAAGAACTCGACAGCCTCCAGGTCATGGTTATGTCTTCCCATTGTGGGTGGTGCGCCGCCCGGCCAATAGACTGCCACATTCTCGGTATGTCGCTTCCTAAAAGTCTCCCAAAGACTACTGTTGGGTCCCGCATTCCAGGCATCGTCCAACGTCTTCATCAGCTCCAAGTTCCGCTTGACAACTGAGCTTACTGACTCGACTTGCATGGCATATGCTCGGTTCGATGTTCTGTTAAGATTTTGGCAATTACTACTAGCCGGACTTGTTTCGAGCTTCTATCCCACGAATAACCGGACTGTAATCCGTCGGGGCAAGCGTGCGATCCTGAATTTCGCCAACTAGATCACCGTGCCGTGCGTTAGTGTCCTTCTTGATCTTCTTCCATTCCTCGTCGGCCTTGAACTGTTCCCATGCGTGTCGCATCGTCTTCTCATCCGGCCAGACGAGCAGGTAAACGAACTCCGTCCTGTCTCCAAACCTTGTCTCCCATGTGCCGAGGATGTTGAATCCATAAGATCGCATGATTCGCCAAGCATGATCCTGGAACCTCTTGTGAAACGCTTCCTTGTTCTGGTCGAAAATCTCATAGATCCTAAGCTGATTAATCATGTCTATGTCATCGCAACCGTTTAGCGGACTTCTTTAGCTGTGCTCTAATTATGGGGTGTTTTGAGGCTTCTCCGAAAAGCACTGCAAGTTCATCCGAGCGGATGAGAAGAGGCATGCGAGAGAATTGTCTCCCATGGAATACGCAGAAACGCAAAGTCTCGGAACCATCCTCAAACCGAAGAAGCTGGATGGCGGGCTCCCAGCTATGACGGCTCATCTGAACCTTGATTGAAGCCTCGTCCACGACTTGGCCCTTTCCCCACTCAAAGCTAAACGGTCGCGGAATGAGCCGCTTGGTGGCCGGCAGAATCTTCTTCCTCATACTCGTGTTGGACAGATGTGCGATCTCTTTTCTGTTGCGATATGTGAGCAGCTCGCTGGCGAGGATCACTGGTGAAGTTCAGCATTGAGCTACCGGTCCAGTTCCGGGACATTGACGTCATGGGTCATGTCAACAATGCGACGTACTTCCAGTACATGGAGACGGCACGTGTCGAGCTTGCAAGAAGCATCGGTCAGATAACGGCCGGATTCCGTCCCGGCAGCTTCATTCTCGCCACGGCCCGCTGCGAGTTCAAGAAGCCGATCAGAGACGAACGAAAAATAGTGGTCTCGGTATGGGTGAGCAGGATTGGAGACCACTCATGGGATCTCGACTACTCCATTCGCGGACCGAGAGGGCTAGAGTTCGCAGTCGGCAGGACCACGCAGGTGGTCTACGATTACAAGGCTAGATCGGCGCTCAGAGTTTCTGAGAGGCTCAAGAGACGATTGGCGAAATATGTCGAAGCACCTCTCAAGTTCAGAGAGACATCCTGAACGGAGTCTGACTCTGGTTGAACGAAGGTCCCAACTGTAAATATGGGGAAAGTTGAGAGGGTCGCGAAGTGACCTTGGCAGAGTCCGAAGACGTTATCGCTGAAAAAGCAAAACCGGCCGGACCTGTTGTCGACTTTGACAGGGTTTCGAAGGAGTATCTTCTGAGTGGAAAGACGATCAGGGCACTGGATGATGTTAATTTCGAGGTCAGTCCAAACCAGCTTGTCGTATTGCTAGGTCCCTCGGGTGCTGGTAAGACGACGATACTGAATCTAATCGCTGGGTTAGAGAAGCCGTCCAGCGGTGAGGTCAGGGTCCTAGGGATGGACATGGCGAGTAGTGATGAGAATGCCCTGTCGACTTTCCGTTGTGCGAATGTCGGCTTCACCTTCCAGTCCTACAATCTCGTCTCGACGTTGACTGCCCGGGAGAATGTGGAACTGATGATGGAACTGGCCGGCTGGAGCGACGCAGGGAGGAACGAGAAGCTCACGGGCGAGCTGATCGACCAAGTTGGTCTCGCTGAAAGAGCAGACCATTTGCCAGCTCAATTGAGCGGTGGAGAACAGCAACGGGTCGCGATTGCACGAGCAATGGCGAATGATCCTCAGTTGATCCTTGCGGATGAACCTACGGGAAACCTTGATACAAAGACCGGGTCCGAGATAATCGCTCTTATACAGGATATGAAGACCAAACGAGGCAAGACGGTCATCATAACAACCCATGACGAGCGGATAGTACAGATGGCAGACACAGTCTACCGCATAGACAAGGGAAAACTGTCAAACGCTAATAGTCGAGCCGGCGAAACAGGACAACGAGCCTAGTCCTCGAAGGCTCGTTCATCCTATTGGCTGAAGAGTCCCCAACTCTGGCAGCTTTCGTCATGAAATAGGGTTAGAGATACCATTCAAAGGCAGGGGGATAGTGCTAAATTCTCACCAAAAGGAGGCTCATGATCCGAAGAAAGTAAACAGTCGAGACGAGCGGAGGTGATATAGTAACGAGACCAATCATCCCCATACTAGCACTCCTAGCCTTACCAGTAATGCTCGTATTCCCGGTCGGACACGCAACTACGTCCACATGTACCGGAACAACAAGCAACGCGTTCACGCCAACCGGACCCCCAACCAACGTTGTCACTCAGACAATTGGGCAATTCGTAATAACGACCGAGAACTTTGGCCTCTGCTTTACAGGCTCATTCAACGGCACCACACAGGGCACGGTCACACTTGTCATTAACACGTCAACCGGCAACGGGATATTCTTCGGACAGAACGCCTTCACAGGCACTGTGACCACTTCGTCCGGCAGCTCCTCCGGCACCATACTATCTCCGTTCGCGGCAAGCTTCAGCAACGGCAACTTCCAAGGACAATTCACACTATACGGCGGTACAGGCGGCCTGAAGGCCGTCAGCGGGTTCGGAACAATACAAGGCTCATTGGCGACATTCGTTGGGACCTATACTGCAACGTTCTTCACCTGAGAATGGTGGAGAACCTTTACTGGAACAGTTGGCACATCCCATCCTTTTTTTGACCCGCGTAATGGAAGAAGGAAGGTTCGATCATGCTGGTTGATTCGGTTTATCGAACGGACAAAATGTAAACTGAGACTTAACTTCTGAATCTATTCGATAAGGGTCAGTCTAGCGGCTATTGGTCGAAAGCTCGAAGGTATGCGCAATTCTTCGCCGCTGTGAACACAGAACTGTGGCGATGGACCCAGGACCAGTTGCCGTCTCCAAAGGTCAGTTCTAGTCTTGCCGATACTCTTCGCAACTTCCTCGTAATAGGACTTGTAGGAGGGTCCGATCGACTTCTCGATCCAGTTCGCAAAACGTGCCTCACGAAGAGGCAACTCTGCCCCCACCAGGCCGAATACTCCTCCTGCTCCCTTCATGTATTCCGCGGCGACAGAATCGTGGGGTCCTCCGACTTTTCCCGAGACAGCAGCCTCATTGAGCACTCCAAGCGCTGAAAAACCGTCTACGACATACCAATCCTCGTAGAGACTTTGACCCAGAGGCCCCCAAGGCAAGGCGTCGACTCTGAAGCTGAACGCATCCAGAAGCTCATGAGGCTTGCTAGCGTTCAAACTCCTGTGGAATGAGGTCAATTTCGACTCGTAGGATTCTATCGATACTTCAGATCTTGGCCAGTGCCAAAACACGTATGCGATACGAGACGCCATACCGGGGCCCGTCTCCGACGATCTTCTTATACAATCTGAACTTACGCGATGGAAGCAACTAGTTGAAGAGACTGCGAGGAAAAACATAGTAGATCTTTGTGAACCGGCCTTGAACGGGTCGTACAACCGCTATCTTTAGCGGACCGGTCAGCCCGGTTTCTACCATTATCGTCCGTATACGCCGATCTGGCCAGTGCGGCACATGGAGTCCTGTGCCGTGAGCCCATACAAGCCCGTTTGTAACAGTATCCGGTTACACACTCTGTAAGCCCCGTGTCTCCTAGTCAGTGGTAGGAAGGCGTGATTGGTAGAATGTCATTCGTCAATCTCGTCCACCTGAAACCGCTCTTGATGATCCTCACGGCCGCCGCGGGATCGGTTGGAAGCGGAGTAATGCTAAGCGTCTACGGGGGCCACAAGGACCCCGGAACCTTCGTAATCTCACTCGATCCCTCATCAATGATGTCAGCAGTAAACACGACGATAACTAGCACGATAACAGTCACGGGCGTAGGAGGCTTCTCTGGCACTGTCGGACTTTCGATAGCCAGTCTCGGAGCCAGTATGACCACAACAGTTAGTCCGACAAGTGTGAAGGTCCCGCTGAACGGCTCAGCCCACTCAACACTATCACTGAAGACGCCGAGTACAACCGGAACATACACACTTCTCGTAATAGGCATGTACACCAACCATGGCAAGGCGACCAGCTCATCAGCAGAAATAACAGTCCAAGTAGTCTCCAATCAGGATTATACGATAACCGCGTCACCCGGCATGATCACAGGTCCCAACGGAGCGACCAACACGACAACGATCACTGTAACCAGCGTTAATGGCTACACGGGCAATGTCAGTCTTACATTCACCGCTCCTTTCGGCTACTTCACGGTGACAGGAGGAACCAACCCACTTCGGATCGTCTCGGGTGGAGCTGCCAGCAGCACCCTCACAATAGCGACCGACACAAACACTGGATTGGGAACCTACAGCATCAGCGTCACAGGAACTGATGGCACAAGATCCCATTCGGTCACAATCACCGTCCAAGTCGTAGATCCAACACTGCCACCCTACATCCAGGAAGATCTAATCATGAACGGCTACACATTCAACAACAGCACAATGCTAACACTCAACCTGCAAAACATGGGCAACGGAACCACCACAGTAGCGTCCTATGTCATCAGAGACGCGTCCGGCGACGCATGGAGCATGACTAGCTGGAACGGTCCCACAGTACAAGTCGGCCAGACAGGAACAGCCACGATGTTCATCGGCAGCAGCTGCCCAACATGCATCTACACGGGAATAACAGGTCTGTTCTTCACATTCCAGCACGGCTCAACCTATACTGTAACAGTGACAACCAGTCGCAATAATCAGTTCACATACTCTGTCACTTACTAAGCACCCGACCCCACCTGAAGAGCGACGCTCAACCCGTCAGGGGTTTCGAGTGTCGCTCGTCAGGACAGATCCACAAAATCTCGCCGGCAAACGTCCTAGCGCGATAACATTGTCTCCCGTGGGCGACACAGAACATTCGACCTCTAAGTATCTCCGGCAATAATCCATTCGGCTCATTTTCCATCACCGAAGGATCTGCAGAGTCAGAGTCTGGTTCTGGCTCAGAGATAGGATTGTCCAGCGGGCCGCTCATACGAACTATGAAGAATTAACGGTTCTCTTCCGATTAAGCGTAGCCCCGCTTTTTCAACCCCGATATCTCCACAGACTCCCCGGGAATGCCCCAAGCCGTTGCCCGTCCTGACATCGAAAATCGTCTCGCTTCACGACTAGTTCGAACCCAGTTAACGCTCAGATACGTC
>JAJPJY010000153.1 GCA_021323995.1 bacterium
GAGATTCACTTCCGTGTTCGAAATGGGTACGGGTCCTAGCTCCCAGCTATGGCCGCCAACCCCAAGACCGGGCAGAGAAAACGGATAGTTAAGCCTTCCCGGAAACTAGTAGCTGAAAGCGTCGTTAGCCGGTGGATAACGGTACTCCGTCTTCCTCTTCCGAACAATTACGGCAAGAAGCAATAGAAAGATGACCACGCCCACGGCTACCAGAAGGAAGAACGAGGTTCCGGCGACTTTGAGAGTTGTCAGATTTGGAACCCCGTTGACAGCCACAGTCGTCTGTCCTTGCCCACTAGTGAAATCGGGCTTGGAAGCCCGAACAGTCACTACAGGATCTGAAGCCTGAAGAGGAGTGCTGAAAATCGCAGTATAGTTACCATTACCAGAATCGGTAACGGAATAGAAGCTTCCCCCCGCAGTGGAGGAGAGCTGCAACGAGGCACCAGAGATCAGCAAGGTTCCATTGGTGACTCTAATCATGAGGGTAATTTCGCCACCAGGAGTGATAGAGGATGGTTTCGGGGACACCGTAACTGTGAGTGTCGGAAATGGATTCACAGTAATGCTCGTCTCATTCGTGGCACTGAGATATCCCGTCATGCTGGCAGTGATTTGAATGACAATAAGCGTAGTTGAAGAGACCATGGGCGCTGTAAAGTTAGCTTGATAATTTCCAGCCCCTATCGAAACGGGTTGAGACAAAGTCCCACCATTTAGCGATGTGAGAGTCAGATTCGCAGCTGATTGTGGTGAGGTATTGTTTCTAACGGTAATCGTGATCGTCGCGTTCTGTCCCGGCTCAAGAGCGTTAGAGTTTGACGCAATGGTGTCGTAGAGTTTGGGCTCAATGGCGCCAAGGGCGTAGACTCTGTGGTCTTTTGATCCGAAGAATACCCGACCATTGGCGACAGCGGGCGATGATGAAACCTGCCCGCCGGTCAGGTACCTCCACAATACGGCGCCGGTAACCAGGTTCAACGCGTAGAGATAGCGATCATTCGATCCAACATACAAAGAATTGGAACCTAAGGCTATGGCCGGAGAGGAAGTGACTGCTCCCCCCGTCGTTCGCGTCCAGATTTGAGCACCTGTCGTAGCATTCAGCGCATAGACTATTCTTCCGCCAGTACCAAAGTATACTACTCCGTTATTGATCGCTGGCGAGGTCGCGTTTGACCCGCCTGGAGTTGGGAAAGACCAGATAAGTCCACCAGTTGTTTGGTTTAGCGCAATCACCGATGTACTATCCAAGCCTACGAATAATTTCCCATATGCGACCGCGGGAGTCGTAGAGACCGACGATGATACTCCCGTATTGTAGCTCCAGAGGGAGGCTCCAGAGGTTTCGTTTAGCGCGATAACAAATGCAGGATTGGGAACTCCGACCCCGATGAAGACTCGGCCATCGCTGACAGAAGCTCCACCTTCGACATATTCGGACAGCACATCATATTTCCAAACCACCGAGCCGGTCTGAGCGTTGACAGCGATGACTTCTGAAAATCCGGCGCTTGGAGATTCGAACGTTCCGTAGAAAAGCATGCCATCGGCGATCACAGGCGATGATGTGACTGGGGTCAGATTGTCATTTGCTAGGCTCCAAATCACCGACCCTGTCTGCTCGTTGAGCGCGTAAACGTATCCATTTTTTGAGGCGACATACACAACCCCGTTGGCGATAGCAGGTGTCGCGAAGACGTTTCCGCCCGTTGCGAAAGACCAGATGAGGGATCCAGTATACTCGTCTAGGGCATACAATGTACCGTCGTATGATGGTATGAAGACGTAGCCGTCTGTTATGATCGGCGATGGATAGACAATGTTGCCTGTTGTATAGCTCCACATGAGATTTGGTGAGGCTGGCCCGGAAGCCGGAGTGACTCCATCGCGGAGTTGGTCGTAATGGAACATGGTCCATGGATAATCTGTCTGACCTGAAGGACCGGAATTCAGAACTGCTGGGGGTCTGCTGTTCGACTGGTTTGGAATGACGGGTAGAACAGAGAGAGCCGATAGGGCGAGGAACAATAGTAAGAACAGTTTCCTCAAAAGTATCCCTAGTGGTTCGGAGTCATCATCACTGAGGGGCTAGTGGAAGCTCTCTAAGAAAAGAGGGATGTTACTCCGACGGGGAACCGTAAAGAATAGTGTGGAGCGAGGGATGTGCCGAAAACCAGATTAATCCATCCATGTTCGGAACTGTGCAAGGCGCAAACCCATGATATTCGCTTTCCTAATCTTTTACAGGGTCCGACCCTTGACTGAGGCGGACAAGAAAAAGGCTGCAACCGGCTGGGAAGAATTCAAGAAGAAATTGCCCAAGGATGTTGCAATAGTATCCGAGTACGCGCACATCTGGGGCACTACATACAACGGCATGATCCTCGTGGAGTCCCGAGACCTCTCCGCCTTCCATGACTTTTGGCACAGATTCCGGGAAACGACTCGCTGGTATGTGCCAGAGACAAAGACCTACATCGCCCAGAAAGAAGAATAGAATTCGTCCGCGTATCTGGGACTATGCCGGGTTTTTCTGCCACTCCGCCAGTATCTTTATACTGACAATTTCCGACCGTCGCCTCGGTGGGGCCCACCTTCGACAGTATCGGAGGGGCCGTAGTCTAGCCAGGCTCGTTCAAGCGGAACGGGTCCTAGAGAGGAATGACGACGGGCTCCAGAATATAGCGTCGGGTATGCCGATGCCCACATTTGGGCGGGATGAGGAAATTCGGGAGCGCGTGAGGATACCCGTAGACGACAGACTCGGCGGATGTCGTGGGTTCAAATCCCACCGGCCCCACCATTGAAAATGGCCGGCCGTCAACTCACGGAGGGTGTGAACTTCTCGCGTCTCCAGCTAACACGCGTTCAGTGGCCAAGGGCCTTGAGTGACTTGTCCATCTCGTTGAGGCTCCTCTCATGATCTACCATCACCTGAAGGATCATAGCAGTCTCTACTAGCGAGAAGCCGAATTCACGAGATTCCTTTACAGGCAACGATTCGAACTTTTTCAGGAGATCCAGACCAGCCTCCTTGTCACATGCCTTTTGGGGACTGACAAATTTCCCGAACATTTCAATAAGGCTCAAGAAGAAATCAACGACAAGAACGCAAAGAGCATGATATGGGTCTGAGTGGAGTGCGAAAACGACGAGGTCATGCTTGAGAAGGCAAAGCAGTAAATAGAAATTAGTCCCTTTGCGCTCGTTTTTTTCGCATTGGCGAAAGCTAAAGTTCGAGACTCTACGGCTTCTCTCCGTACATGAGACCATCGAAGACTATCGGGGAATCGAAGACGATAATTTCAACCCAGATGCTTCCAAGTGATGCTAATCCTATGGGCAATGTTCACGGAGGCACAATCCTCAAGCAGGTTGATGTTGCAGCAGGAGTCACCGCTCTCCGACATGCGCGGATGAACACTGTGACCGCTAGCATAGACCGTATGGACTTCTATAACCCGGTCTTCGTCGGAAACCTTCTCACCCTCAAGGCCTCGGTCAACTACTGCGGTAAGACATCAATGGAGGTGGGAGTGAGAATCGAAGCTGAGGACCTAAAGACCGGTAAGGTCACGCACACCGGTTCTTGTTATCTCACCTATGTCGCGCTTGACGATGCGGGACGGCCTACCGAAGTCCCCGACGTTATTCCAGAGACTCGGGAAGAGAAGAGCCGATGGGAAGCAGGACGGAAGCGAAGGGACGAGCGCTTGCGGCTTATTGACAATAAACACGAATGAGCATCTTCGTATCGAGGAAGCTTTGGAGGACGGCGATTCATTCGAAAAAACGGCTCGGTAGAAGTACAGTATTAAGAGTCACGGAAATGCCTTCCCGCGGGTGAAACAAGTGCCCCTACAAGCTCATCTCCCAAGACAAGACCTGTCTACTTGTCCATATGAGTGGGGGCTTCGGAGTCTCTACAAGGGAAGAGAATGAAGGTCGCAGTCGTAGGATTCGGAATGATGGGTCGACAGATCGCCCAAGTCTTCGCCCAGCACGGACATGAAGTAGCCGTCACGGACGAGAGCAAACAGGCTCTAACAACCGGCATCGACGAAATATCGAACGGACCCTTTGGAATCAGGTCAGCAATTGCGAAGGGCAAACTGACCGCAGAAGAGGGAGCCCGGGCACTTCAACTCATCAAAGTAGCTCCCACCATCGAGGAAGCATGCCTAGATTCAGATCTAGTGATAGAGGCCGTTTTCGAGAACTTTCTGCTAAAACAGAAAGTCTTGCACATGATAGACTCCATTAGTCCCAGGACTGCGCTGCTGGGGTCCAACACCTCTACACTTGGAATTTCGAAAATAGCCTTAGGGGTTGACAGGAAGGAACGAGTAGTGGGAATGCATTTCTTCAACCCTGCACAAGTTACGAAGCTAGTCGAGATAGTCAAAGGAGAACAGACCTCCCAAGACTCGGTGGAGCAAGCTTCCAGAATTGTTCAGATGATAGGCAAGACCCCAATCACAGTTCTGGACGAACCTGGGTTCGTGGCTAACCGGCTCGGCCTCACACTCTACGTCGAGGCATCTCGGCTCTTCGAAGAGGGAGTCGCTACCATAAGGGACATCGATCTAGCAATGAAACTGGGATACGGTCATTCAATGGGACCCTTCGAAGTCGCGGACATAGTAGGACTCGACACGAGACTCCGTAATCTGGAAGCGCTCCATCAACAGACCGGCGACGAGAAATGGATCCCGCCAAAGACCCTTAGAGAAATGGTGAACAACGGCTATCTCGGAGACCCGTCCCGAAGAGCCGGAAGCAAAGGCGGCTACTACGAGTACGCTAAATCGATTCGGCCGAACTAGAAGATCTCCGCAAGATTTTTGTCCGGAAAATCTGGACATACAACAGATCCTGCTCGCTTTCCTTCGGGTTCCCTCTCGTTTCCGGTTACTCAGAATAGAGCATCAACCTTTGAAAATGCGCCAGAACTTCGAATCAAGCCCAAATCCGGATTATCTGACGTTGAACCCTCCTTCCTGGCGGGCCTTCCCTTCATAGGAAGAGAGGAATCCGGCCGCCGAACTCTTTTAACACATGAACAAATGGCCGCTCAATTGAGTCGCGGCTTTGACCTACAATAACATCCTTGTGGAGGCCCACCCTCCTCTCGGAATTATCCGTCTCAACCGGCCTAAGGTCCTCAACGCACTGAACTTCGAACTCCTCCGCGAAGTCGTCGACGCACTAGAGGCCTTTGACAACGACGAGAGGATCCGAGTCAACATTCTGACAGGCAGCGACGACGCGTTCTCCGCGGGAGCAGACATCAAGGAACTCTCTGAAGCTACACCTGTCGATCTCATCAACGAGAACAAGTTCGCTCTCTGGGATCGTCTGAAGAAGATCGCCAAACCGATCATTGGAGCAGTCAGCGGCCATACGCTCGGTGGAGGCTGTGAACTCGCTATGAACTGCGACATAATCATCGCCTCAGAGACGGCGAGGTTTGGACAACCAGAAATCAACATAGGAATAATGCCAGGCGCAGGAGGAACGCAGCGACTGACAAGAACAATAGGAAAGTTCCGTGCGATGGAGATGATCCTAACCGGCCAGCCGATCACGGCCAGGGAGGCTGAGAAGCATGGACTCGTCAACAGGGTAGTCCCAGTAGAAGCTTACTTCGAAGAGGCTAGAAAGCTAGCACTACAAATCGCCCAAAAAGCCCCAGTCGCCGTCCGACTGGCCAAGGAAGCGGTCCTGAAATCATTCGACACACCCCTCGACGAAGGACTTCAATTCGAACGGAGAAACTTCTACCTACTATTCTCAACCGAAGACATGAAAGAAGGAATGAAAGCCTTTACAGAAAAGCGACCCGCCAATTTCAAGGGACGATAGAATGGGCTACGATACCATCATCGTAGAGAAGAAAAACCAGATCACAAGGATCACACTCAACCGACCACAAGCCCTCAACGCCCTCAATGATCAGATGGGAGAAGAATTGTACGCGGCACTAAAGCAAGCGGAGAAAGACCCGGAGACCCGATGCCTCATCATCACTGGAGCCGGACGAGCATTCAGCTCTGGAGAAGACGTCTCGGGGCTGAAAGAGAGATACGCTGGAGGATCACATCCCCCTCTAGGAGACCATCTCCGAAAGAAGTACCATCCGATCATCATCCGCATCCGCACCATGGAGAAGCCCATCATCGCAAGAGTCAATGGAATCGCCGCAGGCAGCGGGGCGAGCATCGCCCTCGCCTGCGACATCCGAATTGCCTCCGAGGAGGCAGGCTTCAAACAAGCCTTCGTCGGAGTAGGCTTAGTACCAGACTCCGGCAGTAGTTACTTCCTCACAAGGGCAATCGGTCCGGGACGAGCCCTAGAACTCATCATGACTGGAAGAACGGTTTCAGCCAAGGAGGCCGAAACACTCGGACTCGTTAACAAGACCGTACCACCGGCAGACCTTGACAAGACAGTGGACGAACTTGCGGCTAAACTTGCAACCGGTCCTACGAGAGCCCTAGGGCTTTCGAAGAGAGTCGTCAACCAAGCGGGCAGACTCGAACTCTCTGAGGCGCTTGAATACGAGGCCCAAAACCAAGACATTGCCGGCAAGACGAAGGATCATCTCGAAGCGGTGAGCGCCTTCTTAGAGAAACGACAGCCCAAATTCTCAGGCAGTTGACTACCGGATCCAAACTCACATGTTTAAGTAAAATTGAAAAAGTTCGCAGGCAGAACACTCAATGCCTAAGCCGCCGAAGAACAAGACTCCAGAACTGAACATCTTTCCAGGAAACTGGACGATCAAGAACGAGCAGATGTTCAAGGCATTCGATCTCTCGTTCGCGCAACACTGGAACCCGGCAAGCTTTCCATGGGACCAGTTGGACGCAAAGAACTTTGATCCGAAGGAGCGCATCGCACAAGCATACTGGATGTCCAAACTTGCACTCTTCGAAAAATCGGGGATAGGAGCATTCGGCTTCGGAATGGTCAGAGCAGCAGAGTTGAACCTCGAAGATCCGACCAAAAAAATGCTCGCATCCATCACATACGATGAGTGCCGTCACGACGAGGTCTGTAGGCGAGCCTGCAACAAACTATGTCCGAACTGGCCCTATGGGTACAAGCCCCAATCAGATTTTGAACAAAAAGCACTGAGAAACATCGAGGCCCTCTATGAGGAGGGCAGACGATACTGGGAAGGGTTCAAAGGCGCCTGGGATTATCTAACTCCAGAACTGTTGTTCGCAGGATTCTTCTTCGCGGAGATAGGGGCCGAGACTATCTTCAACGCAATGCGTCAGACCAGCAAGCTCGAAATCTACCGGCAGTCGTTCCAGAACATTACCCGAGACGAGACACGTCACCTGGTTGCGACAATGGCCCTTCTGCGAGCAATGGCTCAGGAGTTCACTGAAGAGCAGAAGCTGACAGTGACTCGGCAGATGAAGCAGGGATTCATCTTTCTCTCACCGCTCCTCTACCAACACCAAGCAACTTTCTGGCACCTGCCCTCGGACTTTGACCAGGTGGACCAAGAGGTCGAGGAGATCGCGAGAAACGCGGGGCTCGGCGTCTTGACCATGGAAGAAAAGGTAAGGTACTGGAGGCAAGCGATTGAAAAGAAGAGAGGAGAGATCGAGAGCATGGGGGTCAAGGTCCCAGCGATTCCTGAACTTGGCGTCGAGGGGGTGGAAGTACAGGTTAAGAAGAACGAGACCATCGCGACTAGCTTCTAGGAGATCAATATGACTGCCAAGATCATAGTTCTATTTGGCAAGCCAACTGATCCCGAGCTGTTCGACAAACAATACTGGGAGGATCACGTTCCGATCGCGAAGAGCATGCCAGGTCTTCGAAAGTATACGGTGCACAAGGTTGCAGGCGCGCCACGGGGCGAACCGGCGTACTACCAAGTCGTGGAACTCGAGTTTGACAATATGGACAGTCTGAAGAACGCGATAGCGTCTCAAGCTGGCAAGGATTCGGGTCGGCACGGCTTCAAGATCGCCACCGGCGGAATGACATTCCTCTACACGGAATCAAAGGAAGCAATCTAGTCAACCACCAAGCAACATTCTTCTAAGGCAAGAAACCCTAGACCTATGGAATCCTGTAAATGGCTAGAGTAGCGATAGTAGGCGTAGGCCAATCCAAATTCGGAAAAAGAAACGACGCCTCTCTCAGAGAACTTGCTTTCGAGGCTTACAGTAGCGCACTGGACGATGCAGAGATTGAGTCATCTGTCATCGATGGCTCCGTCGTCTGCTCAGCAACACACTATGACAAGCAACGATCTCCTGCCGGTGTAGTCGCCGAGTATCTCGGGCTTAACCCTAAGCCAACCTTCAACGTTGAAGCAGCGTGCGCGTCGAGCGCGGTTGGACTGCGAATCGCCTGGTCGCTGGTATCATCGGGTCTTCACGATGTTATGGCGGTTGTGGGGGTCCAGAAGATGACCGAACTTGCCTCGAAGGAGATACAGGAGCTCATGGGGAGAGCGGGCGATGTGATGTGGGAGTCGCCTTTCGGCACTACAATGCCTGCCTATTATGCAATGTACGCCACCGCGCATATGGCGCGTTACGGAACGTCCGAGGAGGATTTGGCTAAGGTAACGGTGAAGAACCGCAAGTATGGGGCGAAGAACCCCAAAGCCATGTTCCAAAAACCGGTCAGTGTCGAAGAGGTTCTCAAATCGCGTCCTGTGGCAACACCGCTCAAGCTCTTCGACTGCTGCGCAAACGCTGACGGCGCGGCCGTCCTGCTGGTCGCTAACGCGCAGAAGGCCAAGAAGATCACCGACAGCCCAGTCTGGATAGCCGGACTAGGTTTGGCTTCTAGCCCGATGGCCCTTGCAGGACGACGGGGACCGATGACAAGCTTCGAAGTAACAAAGAACGCAGCGAGGTCAGCCTACGAAATGGCCCGAGTCAAACCTTCAGAAATTGACGTTGCAGAGGTCCACGATTCATTCTCGATCACTGAGCTCTTGAACTACGAGGATCTAGGATTCGCAAAGCCCGGAAAGGGAGCGAAGCTTCTCAAGGACGGCGACTCTGAGTTAGGGGGCAAGATTCCTGTCAATATTGATGGGGGTCTAATATCCAAGGGTCACCCGGTTGGGGCGACCGGGGCGTCACAGATCGCTAGCCTGGTCCAGCAGCTCAGAAAAGAGGCGGGTGATGTCCAGGTGGATGGAGCGAAGCTGGGTCTTGCTCAGAACATTGGTGGAATCGGAATGTATGCCGCGGTCACGATTCTCAGAGCGTGATCTGGGTGGGTTTCGAAAAGTTTGGACAGTCGGCGTACATATCACAGACGAAAGTTACACCACTGATCTCGTACCTTGAAAAGGGAGTTATTGTTGGAACACGTTGCAAGAAGTGTGGGAAAATGTATTTTCCGCCGCGGGCGGA
Source organism: bacterium (assembly GCA_021323995.1). Lineage (GTDB taxonomy): Archaea > Thermoproteota > Bathyarchaeia > 40CM-2-53-6 > 40CM-2-53-6 > 40CM-2-53-6. Next base: position 9,405 of record JAJPJY010000153.1, read on the forward strand.
CTGTGTGGACTGTCGAACGAGCGAGGTTGAGTGGGTCCCCATTGAGGGCAGAGCTAGGCTCATCACGTTTACCGAGGTCTATTTTGGTCCTCCCGCTTTCGAGCAGTCTACCCCGTATGTCCTCGGACTTGCAGAGTTTGACAACGGGCTGAGGGTGTTTGCTCCTATCAGTCGTAATCTCGACCGCGAGCAGCTGAAGATGGATCTTGAGCTAGTTTTGAAGCCGAGGCACTCTGGTGAGGGGGTCTTCTACCAGCTGGAGAAGCCTGACTGAAGAGATTCTAGCCAAGGTTTACTGAGACGTTCTTTGTTCGAGTGTAGTGCTCCAGGGCCCTGAGTCCGTTTTCATGGCCTATTCCGCTGTCTTTGTAGCCGCCGAAGGGTGTCTGGGGGAAAGTCACCAGGTACTCGTTTATTGCGACTCCGCCGACTTCGAGTCTAGACGCTACTTCATGAGCCGTCTTCAGATTGTTGGTCCATATGCCGCCGTAGAGTCCGTATTCAGTATCGTTTGCCATGGCGACAACCTCGTCAGTCGTCTTGAACTTGGTTATGCCGAGTACTGGTCCGAAGATTTCGTCACGGCCCACTCTCATGTCTCCGGTTACGTTCTCGAAGATCGTGGGTTCCAGAAAGTTCCCCTTGTCTAACCGTGGATCTTTGGGATTTTTCCCACCGCAGAGCAGTTTTGCTCCTTCCTCCTGTCCGTCTTTGACGAATCCGAGGATGATTTCCTGTCTGGACTTGGACGCTACTGGACCCATCTCTGAGGACTCTTCAATTCCAGGTCCGATTTTTATCGCGGCTGTCTTGTCAACGAGTTCTCTGACGAAGCCCTCGTAGACGGACTCGTGTATGAACGCGCGTGATCCTGCCCAGCACATTTGTCCCGCGTTTGTGAAGATTCCGTCTTTGACTGCTCGGATGGCTTTCGGAATGTCCGCGTCTGGGAAGACGATGTGAGGGTTTTTGCCTCCCAGTTCCATTAATACATGTGTAACGTTTCGCGCGGCTGCCTCCATAACCTGTTTTCCTGTCTCATCCGATCCGGTGAAGATTATACCATCGACATCCTTGTCGGATACTAAGTGGGAGCCCACTTCAGCACCGGACCCGGTCACGATGTTCACGACTCCCTTCGGCGCTCCAGCTTTCGTGGCCAGTTCTCCCAGTTTGATCGCAGTCAGTGGTGTAGTCTCTGAGGGCTTCATCACGACGGTGTTGCCTGCAGCTAGTGCCGGGGCAAGACTGCGCGCCGCCAAAGCAATCGGATAATTCCATGGAACAATGTGGACAGTAACTCCCAGCGGCTCTCTCAAGGTATAGTCGAACCGTTTTGGCGGGACAGGAACTGTTGCTCCTTCGATCTTGTCGGCAAGTCCAGCGAAATATTCGAAGGCCCTTGCTGCCCAGGCAACATCGCCCTTTGATTCTCGAAGAGTCTTCCCTTCGTTCAACGTTTCGAGTCTTGCTAGCTCGTCCGAGTTTTCCCTGACGAGACCTGTGAGTTTAGTCAGAATGCGTCCCCGTTTGGCGGGGTCCATGTCGCGCCACTCTGGCGAGTGGAACGCAGCCTTCGCCGCGTCAACGGCGGCCCTAGCATCCTGCTTGGTCCCGCGAGGCACTTCGGCGATTATCTGGTTGTTCGACGGGTCGAGTATGGAGGTGGCCAATCCATTGGCGCTGTCCTTCCACTCCCCGCCAACAAGCATCTTGAATCGTTGGAGCTGAACTGTCAAAGTCGGCCAAAGTGGCCACTAATCTGGTATAAAGGGGGAATCGTGCTTGAAATCGCGAAAGCTGTTGAGATCCATTCGGGCTCCCTCCTAGGGTCGCCGATGTGGGCGTTTCTTCGATCCATTAAGGGCTAATAAACGAAAATCGCTCAGAATGAGCCCCGATCCGGAGTCCGTCGGTGACAAGTCACCTTTTTGGGGGTTTAATCGGGCTTTACTCGCACTTTCCGAAGTGGAAGATCAGCCCATTCCGAGCCCGGATCATGCAGACCCGCCAAGAAAGCAGGTTACCAGCAAATTCTTCTTTCGAAAAATTTATGGTTGCAGTCGATCCCCGCGACACAAAACTGCCTCTCGATGAGACGCGTCAGGGGACGACTTGACTCAATTGAGCTCGGGGAGTTCGCGATTCACGGAAATTCATGGGTTAAGCTGGTTGTAACTAGTGAAACAGGGCTTGCGGTTTCGCGAGCTTCTAAGCCTGCAACATTGGTAGACGGCCAAGTCGAGGCTAGGCGCGCCGTGAAAGCAAGAGCCCCAATCATACTCCTAACCTTACTCGCCTCGTTCGTAGTCCCCATTATGATCGGAAACGTGAATGCGGCAAGCTGCCCACCAGGAAATTGTCAAGCCTCGGTAAACTCGAACGTTCCGTCCGGCGATGGGACCATCTGGGTCGAAGTAGACAATAACACGAGCAATGAGGTTCCCCTCCCTCAAACATTCAACTTTGCGTATAACACTACTCACACTATCACAGTCCTCAACACCACCTCCTTCACAGGTCCCTCGACAGGCGGACATTATGTCTGGAAGGACTGGGCGAACTATTATGGAACATCCGTGTGTCCAGGCAATCAGTGCGTCTGGACAACGACCCCGATGCTCAGAATCTCGGCCGGCGGACCGAACGGAATCATATACAACTACACAGGCACAGTCGGCTTTACTGCCGTATTCGATAAGCAGTACCAGGCAACGCTCTCGTTCAGCGACATCAACGGCAACCCGCTAAACCCAGCACCCGCATCGCTGACACTTCAACCACAAGGAAGCACTACGACCACGACAATCACTAGTTACACCGGATACATGTCAGCAAACTTGTACACGGTCACGTTAGCCCACTGGGAGGGCACCGACCTTGTGCCCACGACAATAACCGAAACAATAGACCTTACAAATGGACCCGCGACAGCCACGATCTCACTCAAGGCGTACCCGGCTACAATTCAGATCGTCGACAACAACAATAACCCTGTGCCAAGCGCAAGCGTCACAATCACCTTTGTCAACTCTACCAGCCAAACCTACTTCAGCAACAGCAAAGGCACGGTCAATCTCGGAGACATACCAGGCGGATCGTTCGGAGCAACGGTCCATTATCAGAACCAGGCGTATGGACCCTACAGCCTCACTGCTATCAACAATCCAATCAACACTATCGGCGTCAACGCTGGCTCCACACCGACCACAACAACCACGGCTATTGTACTCTTGGCAATCTTTGGAATAGCGTTCTTTCTTATCCTTCTCGCGATTAAAGTGAGAAGACCTCCAGGCCCGCCCAGGATATCGTAACACAGGCCGAGTCTCTGTTCTCAGACAGTCTTGTGAATAACGCTTATACTTACAATCGCCGAAATTCCTCTATGCCGTCAAACGAGAAAAACAGACCAAAGCTTTCCGAGGACGACTTCGAAGATATCAGCGTCGTCAAGAACCTTCTCGAAGTGCAATCTCGTTTGAGAAAGAGTACCGACTCGATCGAGAATCTCGCACACTAGCGCGATTCTGCCTTCAATGTCCTCGAATTGACATGACCTCAAGTACAAGACTGTTCTTCTAGAAATTCCAGCCTACCTCTCCTGACACTTCTCAAACTCCCTCGTCATGATTAACTTCGAAGTCGTCTCATGATTTTTCCAGCTACTCTCCTGGAGTGGTCACGAGGCGTAGCAGATAGAGACAACCAGTACCGCTTCCGCTTTTAGAGGCGGCTCTCGATCCGTTGCAAGCGGACAAGACGCGTGAGCCTTCCTCAATCATGGTATTCTTTCAAGAAGTCAATGCCGGTTACAATTCACATTCATACCGCCCGCCCTGTCATCGATCATTGTTGTTCGACAGGGTCAGCACTACGATCCAAGGCCGAACGTGGTTGAAGAATGGAGAATACAACTAGCCCTTTCCGAGAGTTCTACGCGCTCTTCGGCGGAAGCCTACCAGACGCGTCTTCCATTCTAATATCAGGCGATCCGGGTAGTGGAAAGACCACACTGGCCCAGCAAATTCTATACGACGAACTCTCAAGATCAAAGCCTTGCATCATAATCACCTATGACACATTTCCATCCAATATTATCGAGAGAATGAACGAATTCGGATGGGACCCGAAAAAGTATCAGCTGATGAATAAGCTCGACATTATCGACTGCTACTCCTCGACAGCAGGCATCACCGAAGGAGTTGTGCCCCAACCCTTTGACCTGACCAACGTAAGCATATACCTCTCAACCATCATGGAAAAACTCGGAAACCAGCAAATAACAATCGTCCTCGACTCTCTGATACCCATATTCAGCGAGACTGAGAGCAAGCACGCAATAAGCTTCATTCAAAGCATTGCAGGAAAGGTCAAGAAAGCCGGGGGAAAACTCATCATCACACTCTCTTCTGGAAGCGTACACCCCGAGCTCTTCCACAAGGTCGAGAGTCTCGTGGACGGAGTCGTCGAACTGAGGATGGTCGAAGAGGGACAAATGCTCCGAAGATACCTACTCGTCCGAAAAATGGACCGCCGACACATTACTCCACGCCTCGTCCAGTTTGACATTATTGGCGGCAGAGGCATACAGCTCAAACTCTCAAGACTTGGATTCCTCTGGCGAAGAGGAGGAATCGAGCACTCATCGATTGCAAGGAACTAGAGAATCCTGAGCGTATCGCGGGCAAGAGGTCTCTCCATCGAATCCTCCATTCGCGAAACGCTGGACAGACCACAAACCGAGCGAAATACTGAAGCCCATATCTATATGTCGCCCAGTTACTTAGGCATATCTGAAATCTGTCAGCCGCCGCGCACGGCTCTGAAGAACTTGCTGACGGCATCCAACATCGTGTTGAAGGAAGTAGGGTCAGCAACATACCAGACGGTCAAGAAACCAGCGAAGATTAGAAGAGGTCCGAAGAGGTAGATTGTGTGGTTAGCGGTTCGCTTTCCAGCCCTAATCGCTCCTTTGATGGGGCTGGTCCTTCTTCTTCGACCCACGGCGTGCTCTCAAAGAGGACTCATTCGAAGAATATAAGAATTGATGAAACTGATGCGGGAAGAAACAGTGCCCGCGTTGGATTGTTGAAGAACTACTCCTTTGTCGCTGTCTCGGAAGTGCCTGACTCTGCGTCTTTCATAGCCCTCTTCGCTTCACCGATTGTCTTAGCCCAACCGATGACTTTGCCTCTGCCAAAGAAGAATACTGCTCCGACGAGAGCCGCCACAATAGCGACTTCGATTCCACTAATCAGTTCTGTTTCACCGCCTCTGCAACCTTTGACTTCTCTACGAGTTTGCGAGCTTCCTCCAGTTTAGCCGCTTCCTGTTGCTCCTTCTGACGAGCTTGAGCGTAATAGACAATCACGCCGTCAAGACCCCAGTAGATGTCAGAAGCGTTCTTCTCCAGAATAGAGACTCTCCGCTGTATAGCGATGACCTCGTTCATCATCTTCTCGATTTCTGTTTGTTCCATTGTGTTTGTTCACCCCGCGAACGGGAGTCGGATGTGCGAGGAGGAAACATCGCCCCGCAGTTGGGAGTTTGCTCGCTCTTGACCCAGAGCGAAGGGTTAGGACTCAGTGGGTTGAATTAACCCAGAAGTCCGTGCTTCCGCATTGCACCCAGAAGTACCAGGATGAGCAAAGCCGCTCCTGTTACTGCCGTAGCGGTGAAAGCCGCCTGAATCTGAGTATTTGCGAAAACGTTACCGATTATGCCTATGACCAGTAGGACCACAGCAAAACCGATGACTTCTTTCGAATATCCGTCAGCCATTATTTGTTTCGACCTCCGCGGGTTTCGGTTTGCCCGCCGTACCGCTCGGCAACCGCGAGTTTGAACTCTTGGTTGTGGCTTCTCCAGTCTGGAGATGAGTTCCAACGACGTAATACTCGAACACGCGTTCCAGAGCCTCGTCTGGGTGTTCAAGTCCTTCATTTTCCATAACCAACTTCACCATGTGCCAGAGCCTCGGATTCCAGGCAAGTTGTCGCCAGTAGAGTTTCTTGTCAGCAGTCAATTTTCGTAATCCCTATCTTCGTTCATCTTGCGCTTGAAACGCATCTTAGCCCGAGCACGTTCGTTCAGATGCTTCTTCAACTTCGGAGCATGTTTTACTTCAAATGAAAACTGTCTCTTGAGTTCTGTTGTAGAGCACTGCATCAGAGAGCGAGGAACGCGATTCTTCTCTGCGTCTATTGCACCAGTCATGCCGTGAATATCCATTACAAGTCGAACATCTTCGAATCCAGAGCGCACAACTGGAATAGAATGAGATTCAGTCTGCAACCTATCTCCCATTGGAGTATCGCCGAATGGAGTCTGTTCCCGTAAATCATTGGACAGGAATCCTTCATCAGCAAGACCGCCGCGACAACCACGAGACTCGATATCAGCGAAATGTTGACCCATCGGTTCTGTTTCAAGACGAACTGGAAACGCTGATTCGCCGCAGAGATAGCAATAGCCAAAGCGGTAGCAGTGGTCAATTTGGAAGATTGTACCACTTGAGGCGACCAGATATTGGCACATGCTCATTTTGAAACAGCTTCAATCATCTTTCTAAGCATCAAACGGTCGGTCTTGAGTTCCTGGAGACATTCTGAACACAGTGGTTTGCCGTGTGGACAACGCCACGGAGCCAGAAGCTTGAGTAACTTAGCATCAGTTTCAGCCTCAGAAACCATCACCAAGACAACTCCTTCTCTCTGCGTCGAAGCCTGTCGCGGTTAGTTCGTGGAACCATACACCGCCAATCGTGGAAGTTCCAGCTTCGAAGCCAGAACCGAGGATTCTGAAAGTAGAACTCGGAGTAGATTTTATGCCAAGTATCGAATCCTCCTGCTCGACGCTTAGAATCACGGGCGTAGAGATTGATGTGTTTGGTGTTCTTGCATTCGAAGGTCGGCTTAGAGTGACGCTGTTTGCCGCACGATTTGCAACGATTAACAACGGTTCTAACGTGCTCCCACGCAATCGAGTGTTGAGGAATCGAGCAATCTTTCGCGGGAGACTGAGAGCGGAAACGCCCACACGATAACGATTTCACTACCATCGGGTGTCGCAACTTCGACAGCAGGAGCGTTGCCAAGATGCAACCTGCTACTCTCGGGTTGATAGTGAACGATTTCATCAAAGAGTCCTGTCTCACCGAGCATATCGAGGGCAAGATTCGGTTTGGTCTTCGCTCGCTCTAAGGTCGTAGACTTGTCTTCTTGCCGTGCCTTTGTGCTGTAATCCTTACGTTTGGAGTACGTCATAGAGTTCGCTGACCACGAACGTCTTTCTTCTCATTGTTTCCAACGAGTTCTTTGACGGTGATGAGTCTAATGTTCAAGTGCTCATGTAACTTGGCTCTGGCGACCTCTTCGTTGGCACCTTTGCCAAAGCCGAAAGCCACGATTATCCCTTCAGTTGCTCTCCTCCGTCTCATTGCGGTCTCAAAGTTGTCTACAACGTTTCGCCCTACATCCTCGGATTGCTTGACCTGGATTGGAAAGCCCTCTAACGTTACGCCGTCTATTCCCATGTCAGCGGATTTCCTGTCCGAGACTCGCCCATAGAGCCGCTGAACAACCCAGTTTTGAAACTCGAAGGGTGGAAGTTTGTGAAGGTCTTCTGCACCCATAGGCATACCGACAAGCGGAGGGGTGATTCCCAATTTCTCCATTCTCTGGACCATGAGTCTACATGCAGTCGGAGAAACATCAATTCCAATCCATCTCCGTTTGAGTTTGTGGGAAACTGCAATAGCCGTTCCGCATCCACAGAACGGGTCGAGAACTACTTCCATTGGACCGCTGGAGCCTTTGACTATCCGTTCGAGTAAGGCTTCTGGCTTCTGTGTAGGATAACCCAGTCTCTCTTTCGACTGGCTGTGTATGACTCCAACGTCATCCCAAATATCAGGCACCAAAGTACCTTCCTTCTCGTCAAGATACTGCTTCACGCTCGGGATTCCCGATTTGGAATAAACCAGTAGACCTTTCTTGTCGAGTTCTTCCATCTTCTGTTTGGTGTAAGCCCAGTGACGACCCTTTGTCGGACTGGCTCCTTTCCATTTGTAGTCGGTTTTCGTTTCGCCCGAGCCAGTTGTTATTACGAGCCGATACCTTCTTCCATCTGGTTCTGTGAAACGGAAGAAATTCTTGACATAACTCTCAGAATATGGCACATGTTGACGGTTGAACTCGAAATTGTCGGTCTTCGAATAGAACAAGATTGTATCATGAATGCGGCTGAACCCTGTTTCCCCTCCACCATGAGCGAAAGTTCTTCGCCACACTATTTCGTTTCTGAAGTTGGTAATCCCAAAGATTTCATCCATCTCGACTTTCAAGTAATGACTGGCGTGCGGGTCACAGTGAAGATACATCGAGCCAGTCTTCTTCAGAACTCGTTGACACTGTGTTAGTCTATCAGCCATCCAAGAAATGTAGTTGTTGATTCCTCCTTTCCATCGGTCTTCGAATGCCCTAATCTCGTAGCCGTCTCCCCAAATCACTTCGTATTGTTGGTTGGAGAAGAATGGAGGGTCAGCGTAGATTAGGTCAACCGACTCCGCTGGAAACTTGCTCAGAACGTCTTTGCAATCGCCACAGTAGATAGTATTCGGGCGATAGAATTCTGGAATTCCCAATTCGTCACCGCTCCTCGGGGCTTGTCCTAATAAGTTGGCTATGGGCTAACCAATCCCATGTCCGAACCCAACAAAGACAAACCGCCGAATGCTCCACCGCCTCCACCGTGGAAGTCAGAGGATTGGGTCACATTCTTCAAAGCGGCAGAACCCTACGCCGACAAGTTGCTTCAGTTTGTTCGAGAGCGAGGAGTCGAAGAACAACAACTTGCCAAGTTGGGCACTTCCCACGATTGGAGAATCGCCACTATCTCGTTCGTCTTCCTCGGAGCACTTGTAACAGCGATGAGTTGGCTAACGGCGATTGGTCGAGTAAGCGGCGACGCTTTGCTCTTTCTGGTTGGGACGATTACTGGCTACATCTTCAGCATGATAGTGAAATTCAGGTACTAAGGTGGACCAGTAGCCGAAGAAGAGGATTAGGTCGAACGCGTCGATTTGTCAGTCAGTTTACGTTGTCCGAATTCCAACAACTTCTTTCTGTAGTGCTTGTCTAATCGGTCAAGCGTTTCAGTTGGCAAGTGTTGTACTAATGACTGCACAACATCCTTCAATTCATCAGATTGGCGTTTCAAAGCATCGAATTCGACCTTCTGGGCGGTCAGTAGTTCAGTGGACTTGTTGAATGTCAGAGCAGGCTCGCAGAGTTCGACCCAACGCTCCTCAATCTCGTCCCAATCTTTGTAAGAACCAGAACTTCCGAGTTGGCTCCTATGACCGATAATGAGCAGAATGTATTTGCGGTCAAGTCCTGCACGACTCATCTGCTTGTCAGCGAAAGTTCTGAACGAATGAGGACTGTAGATTTCGTCCTCTGAGTCTTCAAGCCCTGCGAATGAGAAGAGTCGCTTGATTTGGAACCACGCAGTTGAATCGCTCAAGTGATTTCCAAGTTCACCAGGGAAGACCCAGCCATTGTCGGGAAGGTAGAGATGATACTGCTTAATCCAGTCCACAACCTCTTTCGTCAAGAACGAATAGCGTTTGGTCCTCGCCTTCGTCTCAGACGCTTGGAGTTTGACACGCGCATGACCGTCATCTCTAATCTCCAAGTCCGACATCTTCCGAGTGAGCCATTCTGTGATTCTCATTCCAGTGATTGCAAGTCCTCCGACGAAGGCACGATATTGGGGAGTAGCGAGTTCCAGCATGTAGCGAACGTTATCGGGCTTCGGAATCTTCTTGGTCACCAGAACGTATGGCTTTGCAACTGGAACAAGACGGTCGAAGACGGACTGCTTGAAGGACAGTTCTCCGAGCGTGGACTTGAAGAGTGGACCGATGAAAGAGCGATACTGGAAGACGGTATTGGGAGACATCTTACTATCGCGAAGGAAATCCACGAAATGTCTTGCCGACTGGTAGATGTTCAGTTTCCCAAAGCGGATTTCCTCAAGAACCTCTTCAGCGGTAGACTTGCCGTTCGACTGCGCGAAGAGAGTTAGAACGCGCTTGCGATTCTGCCGCGTGGAAGCAGACTTCGAAGAGTCGTTGACCCAATCCTGAACGGCAATCGTTTCACCGTCAGACAACACAATGCCGTTACCACTCGACGCTCCATTGGAGTTAGGGAGAGTGTTACCAGAGTCAATTATGTCCAAGTTTGATGCTCCCATATCTATTTATCTCCGGACTGACTATCAGTAGTCAGAGCCTGGCATGGCCGAGCAAAACTCGCCAGAATATCCTCCGGCACTCGAACTCGAGAAGGAACTTACCCGTAAGGAACGGCAGATCGAATACCTCCAGACAGAACTACGCCGTTACCACAACCTAATGGAAGAACTCAAGCAGGGAATGAGGCCAATTGGGACTATTGAAGAAGTGAAGGGTGACACAGCCCTTGTCCGGTTATCTGGAGGCCAAGCTTTCCAGGTCAGTATTCCTCCCGAGATACGAGATAGAGTGGGCACTAACGTTGACGCAGTGCTCTCGCCAACAAAGGGCGTCATAGTCGACGTAATCGAACGGATCAAGGACCGAAGCCTCCTGGAGTACCAAGTCGAAAAGGCTCCGAAAGTCTTCTATGAAGACATCGTTGGATTGAGAAAGGAACTGCTCAGCCTAAGACAGGCAATCGAATGGATTCTGGACCCCGGGACCAGAAGTAGGAGAGAGCAGATAATACGGGACCCTAGGATGCTCGAAGAAGCGGGCTCCGTTCTACTGTTTGGACCGCCTGGCGTGGGTAAGACGTTCATGGCTAAGGCTGTTGCGGGAACGATCAGCAATCGTGGCCAGAATACGAACTTTCTCAAGATTGAAAGCTACGAAATAGTCTCGAAGTGGCTCGGAGAATCCGCAAAGAACGTCAAGGAAATATTCAAACTCGCACGGGAATCCGCGCCGACCGTCCTCTTCATCGATGAGGCCGATGCGATAGGCAGGGCGAGAATGGAGGCAACGACCGACGCAGGGAGAGATGTGCAGGGAATGCTTAATCAGATATTGACCGAGCTCGGCGAGGGATTCCATGTCAATCGCAATGTTGCAGTCATCTTCGCGACAAACTATCCGAGCGTTATCGACCCAGCCCTGCTGGATAGGATGAAGCGGATCATCTACGTGCCTCCACCAAAGACACGCGAAGAAGTCAAGAAGTTGCTTGACTCGTATCTTGCTAAGGTAGAGATGGATCCGGGTATCTCTACATACGACGGCGGACTCACAGAGGAATCATTCGAAGAAGTGTGGCGAATAATACGCTCACGGCGCCAGACCTACGAAACGTCCATACCTGACCGTGGAATCGCGGTACGAGACCAGTACGTTATCACGCCGCGGGATATGAAGAACGTTGTCCAGGAGGCAGCAAGCGAAGCATCCTTTGCCGGAGAACAGTATGTCTCGATGGAGAGACTTCTCAACCTCTTTCGGAGCCTCTCTTCAGAGCAGCCCCACTCACGAGTCGTCAGCTAGCATCTTCGTTTAATCCTCTCGATACAAGGACAGGGTATGAGCTCTAGGATTAGAGCGGGCACGCTGTCTCTCCAAGACGGGGACGAGACGACAGATCGAATTGTCCGTTTCCTCAAGACTAATGCAGCCAGGATTGGTGCAAGATATCTCATTGTTGGGATGTCTGGAGGACTTGACTCGAGTGTCGCGGCAGTCCTCTGCTCGATGGCCGTCGGTGGACGCAGAACCCTCGGATTTTCTCTTACGGAGGAGGATACTGTGAATCCATCAGATCTGCGAGACGCCGAACAAGTCGCAAGAAAGCACGCGATACAATTCGAGTCGCTCGACATCACGGCCCTGGTCAAGACTGCTCGACAACTGCTTCACCCTTCAAACAAGGTCGGCAATGTTCCCATCGGAAACATAAAAGCGCGGCTCAGAGCGATGATCCTCTACTACTACGCCAACACCCGCAACGGCCTGGTTGTTGGGACTGGTGACAAGAGTGAGATCATGCTCGGTTACTTCACCAAGTACGGCGATGGAGCATGCGACATCCAGCCACTGGCAGACCTTTACAAGACTACGCTGAGAGATTTGGCGAGATACCTGAAGCTTCCATCGAAGATATACTCTAAACCTTCCAGCCCTGACCTCTGGCCCGGACAGACCGCTGAAAAGGAACTTGGATTATCATACGAGAAACTAGACTTCATTCTGTGGGGACTTGAGAGATGGATGCCCTCTTCAGACATTAGCAGCGATCTGGGCATTCCACTGAAAACCGTCGAAACCGTCAGAGAGCGATGGCTCCTCGCCGAGCATAAGCGTCGACCTCCATTGCCGATGAAGCTGGGATACCGCACACCGGGCCAAGATCTACGCATCCCGATTGGTCTATCAGAATAAGATAGGGCCGCCTGACAAGCTATTTCGGGGAGTTTGTATCTTGATCTATAATGAGAGTGCTAGCCGGAATAGGACTTGCCACATTTCTTCGAAGTCTCGCCATTTCCAAAGAAGATCCGGTGGGCATCTTCGAGCCAAGACACTGGCTAGAACGATAGGTAAATCGGAACCACTGTTTTTGCTGGCGGAACAAGATGAAGGCGCAGAATGAACCTTGACCACAAATCGGAGCGCGCGTTTTGACCTAGCGCCATTCTGCACATTGACCGGTACGCTGACCTGCTCGATCTTCAAAACGCCTTATCAAGCGATACTGCGCCTTCATCTGGAGAATAAGCCCAATATGGTTTCAACTGGCAAGACCCCCCTCGAAAATCTCCAGAGCTCGTTTACTCGCGACACAAAGTCGTTTTGGAGGAGAACTCTGTCTAGAATTCGCCCCTGAACAGATCCCGATTCGTGACCAGGAGGGAAGGGCCCAATTCAGCCAACGTTAGCCCGTTTCGTAAGCGTGAAAGGGCCCTACCGGCGATAGGAATCACGCTTGGACCGATCGAAAACAAAAATTTTCCCGCGACACGAAATGGGGTCTCCGGACGGTTGTGTATAGTTGGGGCTAGGTTAGTTCGTTGAGGAGCGGTGTGACGTCTCTGTTGTAAATGTCTTGTTCGACGAACGGTTTCTCTCCCAGAGCGGGCATACGGTTCGCAAGCTGATCCTCGAACGTTGCGACTTCCATCTTGAAGAATATACCGATCGGTATCTTGTCACCCCACTCGAACGATTTTAGAAGCGCGTTTCCCTTCTTCGAATTGACCTGTTCTCTAACTGTCGGGTCAGCTACGCGACCGTCGTAGCCAGTCTCTTCAAGCTTGTACAACCTAGGAGCCTTCGACGGCAGGTCCTCACCAGCATACCATTCCTTGGTGTTGATGTCGTTGTAGGTGGGGCAGGTCTGAAGAACGTCGACAAAAGCGCTGCCGCGGTGTTCGATGGCCGCTCGTAGCGTGGTCTTCAAGTGTCTAACGTCCAGCGCGTAGCTTCGGGCTACGAAGGTGTAGCCGGAGGCGACGGCCATGGCTACAGGATTCACTCCCTCTTGTATTGATGGAGCCGGCATGGATTTCGTCTTCAATCCCTTTGGGAGAGTGGGAGAAGCTTGTCCTTTAGTGAGCCCGTAGACTCCATTATTGTAGAGAACATAGGTGAAGTCTAGATTCCGACGACCGGTGTTGACGAAATGACCGGCACCTATCCCCAGGCCGTCACCATCTCCCCCGACCGCGATGACCGTGAGACTCGGGTTTGCCAGTTTTCCTCCCGTCGCGATCGGCAGGACCCGGCCGTGGAGAGTGTGGAAGCCGTATGCGTTGATGTAGTGCGGGGTCTTGGCCGAGCAGCCTATTCCGGAGAATATCGCGACACGGTGAGGCTCCAGCTGCATTTCCAGCAGAGTCATCTGGATCGCGTTGACGATCCCAAAGTCTCCGCAGCCGGGACACCAGTCATTGTGGACCTGTGTCCGGTAGCTCTTGAGCTCAAGCATGGCTCAGCGAAACCTCCCGCATACCATCCTTGACAACATCCTTGACGCCTTCATAAATCTCGTTTTGCGAAAACGGGCGCCCGTCAAACTTCAGGACCTTGCTGTCTACAGCTATACCCGTTGTCTCGCGGATTAGACCGGCCATCTGGGCCGTGTAGTTGCCCTCGATCGCGATCTTTCGGCCAGATCCAGATAGTATCCTCGTGACAAGTTCGGTCGGAAATGGGTTGACGTATCGTATCTGTAGAAAGTTTGTCTCGATCCCGCTTGCCCTCAACTCTTCCATCCCGTCAAGTATTGCCCCCTTGGTCGAACCCCATCCTACGATGGTTGTTGGAGCAGATCTGGGCCCGTGGAGTGTTGCCTTCTTTGAATCTGGAATGACCTGGCTGGCTAGTTCAACCTTCCTCATCCTCTTGTTCATCATTCGAATCCGAATATCTGCAGCCTCAGTGATGTGCCCATACTCGTCGTGTTCGTCCCCGGTCGTCCAGAAAATCCCTCCCTTCTGACCTGGCCGACTCCTTGGCGAAATCCCTAGATCTGTAAACTGATACCGCTTGTAGTCCGGATTCTTGCCAAGATCAGACTCTTGTAATATGTCGCCTCTGTCCACCTTCATCCCGTCCGTGTCAAACGGCGGAACATCCCTGTACGTGCTTGCGAGGAACTTGTCAACCAGCAAGATAACTGGCACTTGATAGCGTTCTGCGTAGTTGAACGCGTCAAACGTGTCGTAAAAAGACTCGACAACATCACCTGGCGCAATGATCAGTCTGGGAAACTCACCATGGGCCGCATGCAACGCAAAGCGCAGATCAGCTTGCTCAGTCCTCGTCGGCATACCAGTCGCCGGACCCGCCCTCTGCCAGAGAACTATAACCGGACCCGGCGCTTCGGTTATCCCCGACCATCCGAGCCCCTCAGCCATAAGTGAAAACCCGGGCCCAGACGTCGAGGTGGAAGATCGTAGGCCCGCATGCGCAGCACCTGTCGCCATATTTATCGCAGAAATCTCATCTTCAGCCTGGACAACTATCATGTTGTATTCTTCTTGGTGTGACTCCAGAAACTCACTCTCGTCCGTTGCAGGAGTAATCGGATAGTATGTCTGGAACCCGCAGCCTGCTTTTACCTTTCCAATGGCAACCGCCTGAACGCCGCGCACCATCATCCTCTTGGCGCCCAAGGTCTGTCTTTGCAATCTAATCGAGAATGGATTATGACCAAACATCTTCTGGGCATAGTCATAGCCGTGCTGAGCGGCGCTGACATTCAGGTCCCCCAAGGATGCTTTCCTTCCGGTGAAGCCTTCCTTGATAGCCTCCGAGGCAAGGCCGAAGTCATAGCCGACAAGCCCCAAGGATGCGCCGAGTGCGATCGTATTGACCATGACCTGATACTTGCTAAGCTCTCGATCTTTCCCAAAAGCCTTCAAGGAGTCAATCAGGAGATCCATGTACGGAACTGGAAAGAGCGAGATGTCATCTCTGCCAAATGACTCGGGTGCCAGCTTGAAGGCCGCATCGTAAATTATTCCGCCTCCCGGGCTGACCTCGTGCCGATGGCCCTTGTGGGTCGGATGTGCCTTATTCAGATCACCAAACAGGGTCTCCTTGTCTAGGGCGACCAGAAGATCCACCCAGTCTACGTGAGAGTGCAGTTCGCGCGAGTCAACTCTAAGACGATAGTAGCTGTGTTCTCCTTTGATGTTAGAATGGTACTCGATATTGGCAAAGATATGAAGCCCACCACGTATGCAGGCCTTTGCGAAATTCTCGGCGACGGAGTTTATCCCGCTGCCTTGAGGACCTCCGATCATCCAAGTTAGACTGTTGGCGACACTCAACCATCAATCAATCTCGAGTTGTTTGAGTAACAGAGAGAAGCTTCCTTCGCAAAAATTGCAATCCATTTGAAATCTAGGTACTCGTTTGAACCAGCGTTTCCCGCTCGCTCGGTAAAAAGAGACGCTATATAGGCTAAGTTGTCCAAGGCTAATTCTTCGTGTCAGGGTGCGTGACGTGACACGTCCGAAGCTATCTCATCCTGGTGAAAGGCAACGGATTACTAACGGTTCGGCCCCAGCTGGACCCTCAAGAGTTGCCCTTGCCGGTATCAGCTGACTACGATTCCCAAAACAAAATTGGCCTATCCTTACGATGGCGGAGTGTAGCCCGGATTCACTCTCTGGTTGATCTCGTTGGCAAGGGCATGACCATACAGTATTACTGTAACCTTGCTGACCCCATCCAATTTCGACGTAAGCTGCCGAATGTTCATTCCAATATCCTCCGCAAAAATCGGAGGACAGAACGGGGCCGTGAGATGATATTTTATGAAAACCTCTCCATCCTCCTTTATCGCTATTTCATCGACAAGGTGCATCTCAGTTATCGGAAGCCCAATCTCAGGGTCTACGACCTTCTCTAACTCACGTGTGACCTCATCGACAGTGACCATGTAACTTCTCCATTCTAAATCAGTGAGTGAGTTCATTTATACATTCGTAAGTTCAAGTGCGACATCCAGTCCCCTTTCCGGTTCTAGAGAACGTTGCCCAAGGTAATCACGGTATTGTTGCCCAACTTCGATCGTCGGACAATATGACGTAAGTTATGTTTAAATATGCTACGGCCATTTTTGTAATGTTTGCTTTTTGATAATTCCCTGCGAGATAGCGTCCAAGTCTGTCGTCCCGGCACTGCGAGCCATGGTAGCCCGTGAACTGATCGAACACTATGGGCTGAAACAAGAGCAAGTAGCTACGAGACTAGGAGTAACGCAGGCTGCGGTTAGCAAGTATAGTCACCAAGTCCGGGGGGAAGCGATTCAACTGCAATCAGCTCCAGAAGTAAGGAGCATGAGCAGGGATATTGCTTCGATGCTGTCACAGAATCCTGACCCAATTGCCGTTTCTCAGAAACTGTGCCAGGCATGCACGGACATCCGTGCACTCGGATTGATGTGCGAGACTTGTCACAAGGTTGATCCGACCTGGGATGTCGAACACTGCACAATATGCTTCGGCAATCACAGCTGCTCCGAACTGGTGAGCATTGAACCAGCTAGTTTGGGCAAGTATAGACGTATCCCTATTCGCTCAATAGAGCCTGTCGCCTAGTACTTGATGAGTCCCCCACTGGACGCCTTTCGGTAAGGCCCTCTCTTTCTCTTTCTAGACTTCTCCTTCTGCTCGCGTCGTCTAATCATCCTGTCCTCGGTGCTCAAGCCTGGTCGTCATCACCATGGTCGGTTACGCTATGAGCCTTACGGAATGAACTCTTAAATGGGCTAATTCCCACGCATTTGGAGCTAACGAGGCGGTGGCGATTGGCAATCGGATTGTTCGGAAAGAAAAAGGATGGTGTGCCTTCTGGAGAGAATCATGAGCCGGTTGTAACGAACAAGCTTCAGGAAGTTACGGGAAACGATCCAGAATTGTACCAGTCGCTCTCCAGGCTCCTATTTCTCGACCCCAAGAGGATCAATACGTCACTCGAAGACGTGTTGGTTCAAGCGAGTGCGTTCGAAGCGAGTGGCGATAAGATGAGGGCAGAATTGTGGTATCGGATAGCGGGTGGAATATCACTGTATCGTGGTGATGTTGGCGGGGTTAGGAAGTATTTCGAAAAGGCTGTTTCTCTTGCGGTTAATCCAAAACCGGAGTACAAGATCTTAGTTACTCGAGCGGGAGACGCGGTGAGTGTCGCGCAGAAGTTTTACGAGATCATGTAGATAACGGAACTAGTTACTTTCCGTTGCGAATTTAAGGCTTAGAACAGGGCGTCTTCCTCAGAACCTCTTGCCCTACAGAAAGACGATAATCATCTTTGTGGCCGCGATTCATGTTGGAGGTCCAGGACATTCCCTCGAGTAAAGTAATCCTTCGGGATTTTACGCTGGGAGTGTTTCCCTCATCTATGGTGCTCCGGGCGGGAGTCCCAGACTCAAGCCGAGTCTTTTGAACTCGCGGACTTCACCGTATGCCGGCGAGTCTCCCGCGATCAACGGCTCGAAAGGCCGCTATGCAAAACCGGGCTACACCACCGGAGCGACAGTACTCTTTAGAAAGGTTTCATTTACCTTTTGGTAGCAATCTGGAACTAGGAAGACGGGGCCCTATGCGACGCTGGACCCTTTCGCGGTTCTACTTAGTTCTGACCCTTTGGTTAACGCGTGATCTTGAACCCATGGAATTCTCCCGTGCAAACTGACCATTCGACCTCGACATTGCGCACTCTCGCACCAGATGGTCCTACGTAGCAGAAACGAATGAGCTCTTCGAGTTTTGACTTTTGGCCCTCGGCGAGGGCTTCGACACGCCCATCGGGAAGGTTCCTCACCCATCCAGCGACGCCAAGTCTCCGGGCGAGGTCAGTAATTTCTCTTCGAAAGAAAACGCCTTGGACCAGCCCGCTGACGGTTATTCTCGCTCGGGCGTCCATTGTAGGAAGTTATTCGTCTGCGTCATTTGTCTCTTCCGCTAAAATTGGGGTAAGCGAACCCGAGTAAACATGAACGTCAAGTTGCCGGAGGTGTTGCAACGGTCCGGATTTGCGGTTGCGAAGACTGTGGGGGAAGCTCCTTCGACGCAGTGTGAAGCTCCTCCACTAGGCTGTTAGTCGCAAGACCATGAATTGCCGAAAACACGTTCAGAGTCATGTAAAGGTAGCCAGCCTCTTCAACATCTAACCTGAGTCCGTGCCTCACCAGCACGTCTCTCGTTCTCGGGAAGGCTACGATAAGGTCCCCTAGAGTAGTTTCACCGCCGATCGAGGCGATCTCAATGGAAAATATGGGACGACTTGGCACCTCGACTGGTTGCGAGGAATGAATCACAACTTGGGCACTTGCGGGAGTTGACTTGGAATCTTTGGGAAGAAGTCTCGGCAGAGCTTTTCGGTCGGCAGGGGGTCTGACGGTCCGATTGGGTTTCCTTGTAGGTTTCAACTGCTTGCCCTTGTGGTTTTTGGTTTTCTTCCCGGCCATGGCTTTCACTACTTTCCATTCGACTGATGCTGTTCTCCCTACTAGAGCGTAGGGCTCATATTAATGCGTGTCCGGGAACGTCAGGTCTTTGACGGTTCAACGGACCATGCGATTGGGAGCCCTTGCATAAGTTGCTGTGCTTGGCTCGAGGCTCTGAGTCTGAGTTTGTCAGTCAGCGTTTTAAGGACATCTGTAGAGTAATCCTCGATGCGTCCCTCGTCAGACTTCTGCGCGATCACCGGATCGAGCGGAATTGTCCCGAGGAATGGTATCCCGAGGGTTGCTGCTAGTTTTTCACCTTTGGTCTCACCGTATACGTTGAGCTTTTCCCCACAGCTTGGGCATTGAAGATAGCTCATGTTCTCGATCAGTCCTAGGAGTTCTGCGTTCATTTTCTTTGCCATATTGACTGCTTTTGTGACGATCAAAGAGGCCAATTCTTGTGGGGACGATACGACAATTGCGCCATCGAGTGGGAGTGATTGGAACACGGTTAGCGGTGCGTCGCTCGTCCCGGGGGGTAGGTCTACAAGAAGATAGTGGAGTGGTCCCCAATCTACTTCCCAGTAGAGCTGTCGAATTACGCTGTTGACGATAGGGCCTCGCCAGATTACAGGCATTTCGGGGTCGTCGAGGATTAGGTTGATGGACATGACCTTGATTCCCGTCTGCGTTCTTATCGGAGTGATGGCTCCGTTAGAAGTCTTGGTGGGTCGACCCTTAAGCCCGAAGACCTTTGCAATGCTTGGCCCAGTCAAGTCGGCGTCTAAAACTCCGACCTCGTAGCCTTGTCTGCGAAGTTCGCACGCGAGCATGCTTGTGACGAATGATTTTCCCACGCCGCCCTTGCCTGAGACGACGGCAATGATATTCCGGATATCGCGTTTTCCAAGACGCTCGATGCCAGGAGCAGGCCCTGTCCTTGGTTCGGTCGTGTTCCTTGTTCTGTTTTCGAGCCTTTTTCTGAGGTCATCGAGCTCTGATTTCGACATAGAAGTCGTGTCTACGGTGACCGTCCGAATCTCGCCTGATTTCTTTAGTGCCTGTTCGATGTCTGATTGGAGGGTCTTCGCGAGAGGGCAGTGGGCTACTGTTAGAGCGATTTTTACTTTTACGGCGTCCCCATCGACGGTGATGTCCCGGACCATATTTAGGTCGACAATGCTGATGCCGATCTCAGGATCCAGCACTCCGCGTAGATTCTCAAGAACGGCCTGCTTGTCGATCAATCGCGAAAGACCCAGTGGACCAAAAGGTTGAGAAGGTATTTACATGCTATTGTGCTGCAAACAGTTTGCGCCTGTGACGGGTCGTCGATGGTGTTTGTATACTAATGGTTGTGAGCGATAAGACGCGAAGAGCTTTGAAAGAGTTCGGCCTTACCGAGTATGAAGCAAAGGCCTACATCTCGCTTGTCGAGTCTGGTGCCCTCGCTGCTAGTGAGCTGAGCAGAATCGCAACCATTCCTTATTCCAAGATCTATGAGATTATTGGAAATCTTGAAAGGAAAGGATGGGTTGAATCTGAGCAGGGGCGGCCGAGCAAATACTATTCCAAGGCGCCTTCCACAGCTCTCGAGTCGTCGAGAGTCCGTTTCGAGACGACACTGAGGGCAAGTGAGGCTGAGGCGCTACAGGAGCTTCAGCCCTTGTACGAGAAGAAAGGAGTCCAGGAGAAGCCGGATATCTGGATCGTGCGCGGCCAGGACAACATTCTCGACAAGATTAGGGAAACATTGGCAGACACTCGTCGAGAGCTGATGGTGGCGATGCCCGTTGCTCCAGAGTCTATTGTCTCGATGGCCATCTCAATATTAGCTCTCCTAAGGGGCAAGGGCGTGAACGTATCCGTGATGCTTCCAGAGACGGCGCGACGAGAAACGATCAGACGGCTGAAGGAGTTTTCTCAGGTCCGGACGAGAGAATCACTCTTTGGCGGGGGAATCATTTCTGACGATAACAGGATCATACTGCTCCTTGGAGAAGATCCTGAAAAAGGATTGACACTAGCCATATCCTCAGACCATATCGGTCTGGTGAGGTTTGGCAAGAGCTACTTCGAATATCTCTGGGAGAGCTC
This sequence comes from bacterium, assembly GCA_021323995.1. Lineage (GTDB taxonomy): Archaea > Thermoproteota > Bathyarchaeia > 40CM-2-53-6 > 40CM-2-53-6 > 40CM-2-53-6. The sequence goes on from JAJPJY010000153.1 coordinate 30,479, forward strand.
AAAACCAATACTCTAGATGCTGACACAGAGAATGACTTACCAGGGCGCTTCTAGCTGAAGGTTGGGCCGAAGCTTAGCCATGCCTGAAGACATGTTTTGATATCCTAGCCCCTGCATATGTGCGAATAGTCTTAATTTGCATCGTTAGGGACAGACTAAAGCGAGATCTGAATACGCGCGGGGGTACCAGAGCCAGGTCTAATGGGCAGAAGGCTAAGTCTGAGCCTGCCTTGGGCTTAGGACCCTGTGGCGAAGGCCTTCGTGGGTTCGAATCCCACCCCCCGCACCATTATGCCATAGACACCCCGCTCGAACTGCCAAATCTTTTGTTGCAGCCCGACCAGTCAATGAGTCGATTGGAGTCAAGCGCTTCTCTTTCATGGCCGAGTGTGGAAGGACTAAATGCTCGGATCGACACAACGTTGACCGACTCTTCATGTCCATCACCTAACGCTTGGGCTTTCGTTTGATCGTCTTGTTCAAGATCCTTCTTTCAAGTACTAAGCTGATCGCGAGTACAGCGACTCCCACTACTATGATTGTAGTCATGAGAAGCTCTGAGTTGTCATTGAATACGGCGACTATTGCATCCCCCTGCACATAGGATCTTGAGGGTGCGGACACCGACGCCTGTATTGTGTATATCACACCATTCGTTGTCGGAGTAGCTTGAGGCTCGCTTGGCGTTTCTGTGATCATCAAGCCGAGAATTTGGTTTACGCCGAAAGACCATGTTACCGAGCTGGGCGAATAGTCATAGCTTTCTTGCCACGAGTCTACCGATGGAAAGAGCTGGGTGAAATTAAGCAGATTGACCCGATTCGTGGCGGACACTAGGTTGGCCGGTGTTACGCGGAAGTAGTTCACGATGTTCTCGTAGGTGATCAAGTTTCCCGAGGAGGCGCCGCGCTCAAGGGATGCGATCTTGCCAGCTACGCCGGGGAGATATGCTACGCCGATATTGTTGACTTCGACTCCTCCTACTGTGACGTTCTGTGGGACGTCAAACGACTTCCAGTCCATGCTCACAAGTTGGAGACCTGATTGGGATGTTTGAATACCAGAGAGCCGAAACTGGACGGAAACGTTGAACCATTGATATTGGGTGTTTTGCAACGATGTCGAGGCCAGTTGTAGGATTAAATCGGATACTACTGCGGCAGGAGCCTTGCTGCGGATAGCCGTCTGAAAATCGGAGGCAGTATTCGTCGCGTTATCTCCGGCCAGGATCCCGTTGAAAGAAGGCAGAGTGAAAGACGATTCAATCTGTGTAAGGTTTTGGTAGACTTGGAGTTTGAGGGAGACCTGAACATAGTCGGAGAGGAGGGTAGCGTCGAAGGTCGAATTCGGGGGCGACGACGCATGGGCCGGGTGAATGACCAGACCGGCTGATAATGTCACAATGAGAAGCATGATCGAACAGAAAAGTCTTAGGGCTCTCAAGGCCGATTCTCACATCCAGCTTGATAAAAGAATAGAAAACGATGCTCTTAAAGGAAGCCGTCGCAGAAAATATGCATGGGAGAGTTTCGCGAAGATGGGATCGAGAAAGTCACGGCCCTTCTCCCACAAGATCATATTGGCCATTGTGGTCATAGCAGTAGTGGGCCTCTTCACCTATTTCTACTACATCCAAAACGTTGATTCCGCTAATAGCAGTATACTGATTGATTGGCGGCTGAAAATAACCTTCAATGATGCTCGGACAAACACTAACTACACGCTTCCGGCATACATCGGAACATCGAGTGGAGCATGGTCAAATCACACGCTCGACGCTTTTGGGCCGCCAGGATACTCCCCGATGAGCACAAGAGACACGAGCAGCACTATCTGGATACAATCTACGGAGCCGGCAGTGTTCAACTTTGGAGACTTCTTCAACGTTTGGGGGCAAGAGTTCAACCAGGGCTGTGTTTCTTATGCGGGAATACTAGAATCCCATGGGTCCACAATGGCAGGCACTTATTGCTCGTCCGCCGCGGAGCCCGTTATCTATGATGTAAAAGGTAACAATCTCTACGACCCAACCACCGACAACGTGAGTGAAGTCAGCGACCTAGCCGTTCAAATGCCTTCAGCGGGTGCTACACTCAGCTCGGACTCACACATTCTATTCATCAGTGTTGGAAGCAGCAGTGTGTGGAATGTGAACGAGACGGTTGTCTATGATTCTGATGGGGATCGTGTTTACAACCCATCGACTGATCCGATAATCCATCCGGGCGCTAACTCGACTGCGGGCGCTGCGCTGAGTTCGGATTTGCGGCTGAAGTTCTACGACTGGAACGGTAACGGCAAGTGGGATGCATCAGTACCACCACCAGTGCTCTCCGATGGGACGACAGAGAGATGCTTAGGCAGAGGAATAAATCTCTCGAATGGAAAGGATTGGCTAATAATTCTCTGGTCCGGGCTCTACCGAGAAGTATCCGGAGGATGCCCACCCTCGGGTTCCTAATGAAGAATTAGGACGGCAGTGGAATAAGTCTTGCAACGATTCCTTAGCCCTCTGTAGTTCGGTTGCGACTTTATGCGGGTTGGTCCGAGCCGTTGTTTCCTGTACCTATGAGATGGCATGCGACCCAGTGTCCCTTCTCTACCTCTACGAGGGGAGGGTCCTCGTATGAGCATCTGGTGTGTGCGTAGGGGCATCGCGTGTGGAATCTGCATCCGCTTGGGGGGTCGATTGGGCTAGGTATCTCGCCGCTTATCACTTGTCCTGACCGCTTGGAGTCCGGGTCTGGAACAGGAACGGCGGCGATGAGTGCGTTCGTGTAAGGATGGAGTGGCTTGTTGATGATAGTGGGCGTGTCTCCTGCTTCCACAACTTTGCCGAGATACATGACTACAATTCTGTCGCACATGTGACGGGCTAGGGCGAGGTCGTGGGTAACGTAGAGAAAGGACGTGCCTCTCTTCTGAACGAGTGCGAGCATCAGGTTTAGGATCTCTGCCCTTATGGATACATCGAGCATTGATACGGGCTCGTCCGCGACAACAAATTCTGGATCGAGCACGAAGGCTCTAGCTACGGCGACCCTCTGCCTCTGTCCACCGCTCAATTCGTGGGGGAATCTTTGCATGAATTCTTCAGGCGGAGTCAACTCTACTTCGTTTAGGATCTGCTTGACCCTCTCCGTGACTTCCTCAGAGGATTTGGCAACGCGTTGGATGCGCACGGGCTCTGCTACAATATCCTTAACCAGCATCCGAGGGTCCAATGATTCAAAAGGGTCCTGGAAAATAATCTGCATTTCTCGGCGGAGTGGTTTCATCTCGCCACTCGTCAGGTGAGTGATATCCTTGCCCTTGTAGAAAATGTTCCCTCCGGAGGGTTCCACCAGGCGGAGCAATAGTTTGCCAGTAGTCGTCTTGCCGCTCCCGCTCTCGCCGACGAGCCCTAAAATTTCCCCTTTTCTGACGAATATGCTTATTCCGTCAACAGCCTTCACCGAAACTGGGCTGCGAGAAACTATTGTAGAAAGGAAGCCCTGTTTTACTGGAAAGTGCTTTTTCAGGTTCTCCGCTGAAATGATCACTTCAGTTTCTGTGGACACTATTCATCTCACCTGTCTCAGTAGAGGTGGCAAGCAACGTAGTGTTCGCCGGAACCCTGTTTCTTAAGTTGTGGATTCTCCTTTTTGCAGATGTCCATGGCGTATGGACATCTTGGATGGAATCGGCACCCAGTGGGTGGGTTGAGAAGGTCTGGCGGCTGCCCAGGTATCGATACTAGTTTCTGTCTCTCGCCCTTGATCGTCGGAAAAGCGCGCATTAGTCCTTGAGTGTACGGGTGCAGTGGTTCTTTGAATACTGATTTCACGTCGCCGTACTCTGCCACGTTGCCCGCGTACATTATTGTGAGTTTCTCGCACACCTCTGCCACGATTGAGAGGTCGTGACTAATCATCATCATTGAAAGTCCTAGTTTTTCCTTGAGATCTCGCATCAATTGTAGGACTTGGGCTTGTACAATGACGTCAAGAGCGGTTCCCGGTTCGTCAGCTATCAAGAGTTTAGGATTGCAAGCCAGCGCCATCGCGATGAGAGCTCTTTGCCTCATTCCACCGCTGAACTCATGAGGATAGTTTGAAACTCTGGAGCTCTCCACTCCAACCATCTCAAACAAAGCCTCGGTTCTTCTGATCGCATCATCTTTCGAGACGTCAGGTTCGTGAAGTCTGATTGCTTCAACAACCTGATCTCCCACTTTGAAGACGGGATTCATCGCGTTCATAGCCCCCTGGAAAACTATCGATATTCCCTTCCATCTGATCTCTTTACGCATCGCATCATCAGACAGAGGGACTAGATCCTTACCGTCGAAGAGGATCTTACCCCTCCTGATTTTGGCGCCCGGAGGAAGAATCTTCAGTATCGACAGGGCAATGGTGGTCTTGCCGCATCCAGATTCGCCGACCAGCCCCATTGCCTCGCCTCTCTCTATTTCGAAGTTGACATTCTCTGCGGCGTGTACCCAGCCACGGAGCGTTAGATAGTTCGTTGTGACAGCGTCTAGCTTTAGGATGGGATCAGGCATGACTTACCTGCACAGGGTCCTGTAAATTAGTGTGCAGGGAAAAGGTTCAGATAAGCTTTGGGTAGTGTGTAGCTTGCCAGTCGAGAAAGCGCCGGAAAGGAATACGTGATTTATCGGCGTCTTCTGAGTCGTGGATTGAAGAGTTCGTCCATCGCGTAACCTAGCAAGATAAACGCCAGGGAGATCAACGCGATTGACAGTCCCGGTGGAAGGATCCACCACCACGCGAGGTTTGAGACAGTTGCACCAACTGAATTGGCGGCTCCGAGCATTGATCCCCAGGTTATTACGGTAGGATCGCCGAGACCTAGAAAGCTCAAGGCTGCCTCAGTTACGATCGACGCTGGCACCGTTAGCGCTAGGTTCACGTAGGTCAAGGAGACTATGTTCGGGAATATGTGTCGTACAGTGATGTAGCCGGTTCCTGCTCCTGACGCCTTCGCGGCTTCGATGAAGGGCCGCTCTCGCAAGCTGAGGACCTGTGAACGTATGACTCTAGCGAAACCCATCCAGCTAAAGAATCCGATCAGGAGTATGATGTAGATCAGGCTCGGGCCTATTGTGGCTACCAGCACTATTAGGAGCGGAAGGAATGGAATGACGAGAAGCATGTCAGTTGTCCTCATCAAGACCTCGTCGACGATCTTTCCAAGGTATCCTGCCATCAATCCGATCAAAAGTCCAAGTCCTATCCCTATGCCTGTTGCGACAAGCCCCACTTCAAGAGAGAGCCTTGCACCGTACACTACCTGGGTGAAAATGTCGTGGCCGGCATCATCAGTGCCAAAGATCCCCCACGTGTTTCCGAACAAATTCAGGTCGAAACTAGACACGTTGATGCGTCCACTAAATCCCGCCGGCACAGAGATCGTTAGAACGTACTGGTAGTTTGCCTTCTCCGCCGCAAAGACGTAGTTGGCTGCTGAGAACTGCTGACCTATGCCTAGCTGGGAGTTGAAAGCAGGATTACCAGAGTTGATGGCTGGGCTCGGGTTATAAGTTCCGGTCTTGTTGATCGTTGTTGGGGACCAGAAGAGGAATCTGCTGACCCCGATCCGGTTCACGTAGGCTGTGACGTTGAAAGACTTGTTGAGTGCACCTGAACCTGGGATGAGTATCATAGCGTCGCCGATTATTTGTTTGGGCGATCCTTGGTAAGGATACGAGAGCGTTTCGGTGATTTGCACTGTTCCACCCGGAGAGGAACCCGCGAAGTCTAGGGCCACAGAATTCCCGGTCTTGGTTGGTATTGTGGCCAATCCCGAGGACGACATGTTTACTGATAACGCAGAGAACTGGGCGTTCTGGCTGTATCCGACGGGCCCATTTATCAGAGTTATCCATGTGGGAGGATCGTAATTCGCTGACACTGCGTTGCCGGTCGGACGGTAAGGCGTGAGGAGAGGAGCAGCTGCAGCCATGACTACGAACATCAAGAGAAGAAACATGCCAACAGCTGCTAGTCGGTTGCTTAGTAGGAGAACGAGAAAGTTCCGGAATCTGATTAGCCAGAACGGCACCCGCGTGGTTTTGGACAAGAACCAAGTCACTCGTATTTTATGCGGGGATCGATCATCCCATAGACGATGTCAGAGACTAGGTTCGCGCCGATCACGCAAAGGGCAATGATGTAGAACATGGCCTGCAACACTGGAAAGTCGTGCCAGTAAATCGCGTTATAAAGCCAAAGACCTAGTCCATCCCAGTTGAAAACCGTCTCAGTAATTATGGCTCCGCCAAGAATCCCTCCAAATGCTAATGCCGCGTTTGTCACAATCGGTAGCGATGCGTTTCTCAATGCATGTTTGAAAAGCACAGTACGTTCAGGCAGGCCCTTGGCTCGAGCGGTCGTGATGTAGTCCTCCGTTAAGGCCTCACCCATGGTCGCCCTTGTTAGCAGGAGATTCCCGCCGTAGAAGAAGAGCGTGAGAGTGAGAGCCGGTAGGAACAGGTATCTGATCCTAGTAAGGATCTGCTGCAGTAACGGAGGCGTTCCAAGCAACCATGTTGAAGGAGTTACGCCTCCAGAGGGGAACCACGGGAGATATAACGCGAAGACGAGGATGAGAAGCAGCCCCATGAAGAACGTTGGTAGAGAAAATGTTGTTAGCGATACGGTGACCATTGTACTGTCGAACACGCCTCCTCGCCGAGCGGCCACTACTACTCCAAGGAGGATTCCTACGATTAAGGAAATCGCGGTTGCAGTGCCAAGGAGTTCCAGCGTATTCCACAACCTCCCGGTCCCGATCATGTCGTGCAGGACGGAGTTCCCAGTTTGCTGAGACTGGCCAAAGTTAAATGTCAGCATGTTTTGGAAGTAAACAAAAAATTTGCTCCACAAAGAGGGAGGGATGCATTTGCCGTTGGAGTCGAAGCTCTGACATAGTCCGAGCTGAAGTTGCAAATTGTGTATGGCTTGCGGGTTCCCCTTTGCCCTGCCTGTCAGGTTCGCGATCGCGCCGTTAGGACCGGGCAGGAGTTCGAAGATAACAAAGTTGAGGATTATTACGAATATTACGAGTACGACTGTGTTCAGAAGCCGTTTTACAAGGTATCCTCTGAGACCCAAGACGATCAGCCTCCGTCAAGATGTGAAATGTAATTTAGCTTTGCGGTTGCTACCCCTTCTGTACCCCTGAAAAGGGTCCGTTATACAAAGTGTAGTCACGTCTGGTGCTTGAATAAAGAAAAGGAGGGGGTTTGGATAGGTTTGGGTACTGTTCTAGCATCCGGTTATGGGGCAGAAGAACGGGTCTATCTGGGGGTCTATGCCCGTCAAACTTGACAGGTTCGACGCTCCACCGAAGCTCGTTACGCCTGCGCCAAAGTAGAATGCTACTGTTGCTAGGTCAGAGATGTTGACTGTGGTGCCTGGTGCAATGTTCGAGTTGACCCAATAGCTAGACTGGGCACTTGTACAGAGAGGTCCAGTGCTACCTGAAGCGATGCCGAAGCACGCCGCTGCAGCCGCAAGATCCTGAATGTTCACTATGCCGTCGTTATTCGCGTCAGCATAGCTGATCTTGTAGAGACTGGTAGACGTGTCACCGGTGCCGCTCGGGCAACATCTGACGTAGAGACTGTTCTTCTGTAGCAAGATTCTGCCGTCGGTGCCAACTGCTTGGCCGGTCAGAGTGCTGCTAGCGCTCTCAGTACATGATCCACCAACATGTCCTGCGTTGGTGAAGCCTGTAGGAACGACACAGCTGAACGGACCGTCGCCGACGAAGATACCTGGAGTGCTAGTCAATGGGTTGTTCGCGGTCATTGGATCGAAGGCAAGACTTGCACACTGGGATGTCGAAGCATTGGATATGCCGTTACCAGCCAATCCTCCGGCGCCTGTTACAGCACCGCAGTATGGCTGCCATAGAGCCTGCTCAAGGATGAAAGCGCTTCCAATGTTAATCTCGTAGAATGGGCTCTGTAGCGCTAGTACCACTTGTAGAGTCTTGCAAGGCTGTCCC
>JAJPJY010000083.1 GCA_021323995.1 bacterium
AGAAAGTCCACTAGAACCCGGATTGTCTTCTCGTCAATGGTCCCGTCTTTTGCGAACGGGGTCGCCATCGGAGCAATTATGCCCTCAATCTTAAGTTTCAAACGAAATCAGACTCCTTTCACGTAAGGCTTTGGGAGAGATAGACAAGTTGATCGTCTTTAGACTGACCCTCAAGGGTGATCATCGCGGAGAGGGATGGCAACAACCCTCGAAGGCGCTCCGTCTCCGTCCTTCAACTTGATTGGCATACAGATCAATAAGACTCTCTGTCCTACGAACCGTTTGAGAGCATTGCTCAATGATTCTATAATGAATACGCCGCTGCCGAGCAGCGTCTTGTGAGTAACGGCCTCGGTTGCTCCGAATTGTTCAACGCTTAGATAGTCTATGCCGACGGCTCGCACTCGCTTGGAGACGAGGTAGTCCGCCGCGTCTTTTGTGACATAAGTGTAGTTCTTCCGGACCGAGTTGTCTTCCCAATGCTCGCTACATCCAGTGTAGCAGGCTACAATGTCGTCCGGAAAGATATGTTTCTCCACTGCGCGAAGATCGCTGGCCATAATGCCGCTGCCGATTCTCTTCCTGGAAACGTCGGCGACATATGCCTCTCCGATGAGTTTGTTTGGAGGAATCTGGTCAATGCCGATTCCGTCTTTGATGAAGTGCCTTGGAGCGTCCAAGTGTGTTCCAGTGTGTGAGCCCATCACGAGTTTCGTCAAGTTCACACCGTCCTTCTCGAGACTCCGATAGAGTTCAAACGATGGAGAGGGATCCCCTGGATAGACAGGCATCCCATTCCGGAGATTGTGGGTCAGGTCGACAGCTTTCTCGAAAGCGTACAATTTCTTGCATCGGACGTGTTTTTTCCGGCCTTACTAGAAGGTTGTTGTGGCTCCTGCAGCTAGTGGGATGATTACCCTCTCATGGTTGGCAAGGTTACGACTTGCATAACTGTCGCTCCTGTTCTCCATGTCACATCCGACACGGTGCGATGTCATGAGCGAGATAGGAATCGAGAAAGTGGTCGTTGAACTGAACGGTTTCAGACAGCGAACTGCTATGATAAAAGAGGAAATTTCGAAAGTTAGCCGTGCCCTCAACGAGCGGGCGCAAGTGTTGAACGATCTAGTGAACAAGAGTCTAAGCCAATTGAGAGACCAGCTCGGAGGCACTACGCTGTCCGGGTTCTTGTCATTGCAAGGAAGATACCAGTCGGGTGAAATGAATGACCAGGACTATAGCGCTCAGAAGGATTACTATAAGGGCGAGATGGCAAATATGATTCGGAAGCTAGATGAGTCGAAGAAGCTCATGATGATAATGGCACAGCTAGACTCGCGGCCACCTGGCGCGTCGCAAACGCCTCAAGGTCCGCCTCGATCCCCGCAGCAGTAATTATCCTTGAAAGAGTTGCATCCATAATCATAGCAGGAGCTCTGAGCTCGTATCTAGACAAAGCTCAGTAGAGGATTACTGGATGTTGCCCTAGATTCTCCGGGCCTTCAGCCAGTAGTATTCGAAATATCTCTCTTGGACCCCGGCGTATTCTTCATCTGAGAGCCTGAACGCTATTCTTGATCCACCCTCTGAGGGCATTTCCAAGTTCCACAGATACGTAACAATCGAGTCTCTACCGTCAACCGAGCACACGTTCACGGGACGTGGGGATTCTTCGCTCGGTTCCGAAATGACTCCCACCTCCGCCTGTTCGGAGAGCGCGGAAAGGCTCTTTTGATCCACAAAGCGCGGATTCATGAATGAGACGATCTTGACTGCGACTCCTCTCTCCCGTGCAGCTTTGATCGGTGTTCTCAGGTCTTCAACGTCTTGGGGAATGACTGTTGCTAGTTGAAGATAGGCTCGGGTCTTCGCGCTCTGGATTAGTTCACTTTGTTTGTCAGCGATCTTGTCGCCGCCGTGTATTACCCAAAGACTGATGTGCTTTACCACTTCTCTGCGTTCGTAGATGGCTTGGAGGTCTCTGCGCATGAGATTGGTGAATGCTTCCATTTCTGATTGTTTCTGTTCGAGCTCAAGTTCTGCGACTGATCGTGGTGGGTTGGATTCGTAGATGACGGGGCGGCCTGGTCGGGCTCTGATCCATTTCCGTTTCTCTAGTCCTTCTAGTGTTCCGTAGACGCGCGCATAGGGTATTTTGACGCTCTCGCTGATCTCGTAGGGTGTTGCGGGTCCGTCGAAGATTAGTTTGAGGTAGGTCTTGATCTCATATTCTGTTAGTCCGTGGTCTTTGAGTATCCGGTGCAGATTTTCGTCTATTCGCGACACTTTTCTCGGGTTGACCTACCTTTTTGCATAAATACAGTAGGGGGCTTTAGACGTTTTTCCTTATAAAAGGTACTATTCCCACTGATTTAGCAAGGTATCATCAGAATGCCGAGGGTGGAACCGGATAGGTTGGACCAAAGCGAACTGAACCTTCCGCGAAAGAGCATTCTTGTGTCGCGGGAGATCGCGCTGCAGAGATTTCTGAAGAGGGGTCCCGCTAGATGAAATTGAGATGGGCTTAGATTTTGTTGTTCCCCGGAGAATCAGCAAGTCGAGCGTTTTTTCTTAGTGTGCAGGTCAGCGTCTAGGTCAACGTGCAGGATCGTGTAGGTCAAATCGACCGCCCCGAAACGCGATCGGATTCGATTCTGCCCACTTCTAGCCTTGACTCGCGAGACGGTAACCGCGATCGTTAGCCTGGAAATGGTCTGTGATGCACGCCTTGAGACAACTTAGCTACCGCACTACGTAGCATTCGACTTCGGGTTTCGTGGAAGTTTGGTTCCACAATTTTTGCAGAACAGGGCGTCAGGAGGGTTTACTGTCTTGCAGTTTACGCAGGTCCGCATGGTCGTCTGAATGGTTTCTTCTTGAGCTGATGTCATGGTTCTCATAACAAACCGGGATCCGCTTCCTCCGAGGAAACCCCAAATAGGAATCGCGAGCAATAGAAAGAGGACAGTGTCGCCTCCCGCGTTGACGGGAAGCCTTGCAGCACTGATCACTACGTAGACAAGTCCTGCAACTACTCCGACGACGATGCCGTTCCCTATAGCATGATCTGGATCTGCGAAACCTGCGAGGGCGCCAGACAGTGCAGGGATTGTTATGAAGATAACAAGATCTGCGAGGGTGAGATTCGCCGGACTATCAGTCGTGGTTGCAATCACGTCTAGGAGGATGCCGACAAGGACTCCGACGAGGATCGAAAGTTCTCGGTGCTGGAGTCTGGGACACGACATTGAGAAGGCCGACTGATCCAATTTTGAAACATTCTAAGGTTCTTAATGGTGATCGTATCAATTGTCGGAAATCCGGTAAAAGCAATAGTAAGCTAGTCCTGTCCAAATATCCAGAAATTAGGTAAAGAGACGATTCATCAATTTTCTTTCCGTAACTCTCTAAAGCTGTCCTCGGCCGCGGACAAAACCCTCTCCACGTCGCTCCGGTCATGAGCAGCCGTAATCATCATTCGCTCAGTACCATCGGGATGCAAATAGACTCCCCTCCGCAGCATCAGATTACGAAAGTCGCGAAACTTTTGTAAGTCGCTCTGGAGAGTGTGGCGATAGTTCAGAATCCTCTTGGCTTCGGTGAAGTAGAGTTGAAACATTGGACCGATCCCTTGGACGATTCCACCCAGATCGTACCGCGCCATCAGGTCTCGGAGTCCTTCGACTATTTCGGCGCCGGTAAGGTGCATGTGTCTGAAGACGGCGCCGTCGTTCTTGAGCAATTGATCAAGTGTTGCATTGGCTGCAGCGAGACACAATGAGTTACCATTGTATGTTCCACCGTAGCCGATCTTGCCCGGACCGATCATTCCCATCACATCTCGACGACCCGCGACAGCCGCTATTGGCGTTCCGCCGCCGAGTGCCTTTGCATAGCAAGCTATGTCGGGTTTCACGCCATAGAACTCTTGCGCACCACCTAGGGCTATCCTAAATCCGGTCAGGACTTCGTCGAAGATTAGCAGAACATCATACTTGTCTGCGAGTTCTCTCATGTTCTTGAGATAGTCATCTTTGGGTGGAATGATTCCGGCGCTACCCATGACAGGCTCGGTAATTATGGCAGCAAGATCATTCGCATTGCGCTTGAGGACCTTTTCCAGGGACGCTGGGTCGTTCCACTGAGCAATAACCACTGTCCGGGATATTCCGTCGGGGATGCCTGGATAGTAGGCGAGTTTGGACGGGGCCTGTTCTAGCCCGGCCACGACAGAGGGCGATTCTACGCTGAATAGTACGTAGTCATGGTGTCCGTGGTAGTGTCCCTCGAACTTGAGGATCTTGTCGCATCCAGTGAAGGCTCTGGCGATACGTATGGCTTCCATGGTCGACTCGGTTCCCGTATTGGCGAAGCTGACCATTTCTGCTGAGGGGACCGCGGATTGTATTTTCTTGGAGACTTCGACCTCCAGCTCGGTGGTCGTTCCCAGCATGGTCCCGTTACGAATCTGTTCTGAGATCGCCCCGACAATGGCTGGATGTGAGTGTCCAAGGACAACGGACCCGTAGCTTGAGAGGAGATCCACGTACTCGTTGTCGTCTACGTCCCAGACCTTCGAACCAAGGCCTTTTCTGAAGAGTATGGGAAATGGGTCATGAGCATAGACCCGAACATTGGACGAGGCGCCTGAAGGCATGTCTCTTTGCTTCCTCGTAAAGAGCGAAAGAACGAGAGAACTGGGAAAGAACGCTGGCTGGCTCTCTTATTGCCCGCTTCTCAGTTTCAGCCTTTGCCTGGCTGATCGCGGATTCCGCTTCGACTTGTGTGAACAACCATCATTCCAGCCTTTGATCATGAAAGGGGGGTTTGAGCTATATAAATATGTATTTTTTCGGTGATTTTGTTATGGTTCCGAACTTTTTATGCGCGCGCCGGCGTTTTGAGACCCGTGACAATAGCTCCTGCGCATATTCACTATGCATTTCAAGGCTAAAACGTGAGTTCGAGGCCGCCAAATCGATAAACGCGTCCAACGGACGCATTTCAGCTCAAAACAGTGCGACAAGAAGATCTCAGAGGACGATTGTTGACCGTCCCGGAACCCATGCAGAAGACACAATCCCAGTCGGCTTTGTAGTCGATGGATTAGGGCTTGTCCAATCTCGCCTGGCGAGCCTTGTTAGCTATACAAGTTTCAATGCACCATCATAACCGATCGTACTTGCGGAACGTAGCATACTGCAAGTCATTATAGCAGGGAGGATGACCTTATTGTCAGGTTTAGTTGCCCGGGAAGCCTCTCGCGACAATCATCTCAGCTGGCTTGTCCAAATTTGGCCGTCGTGAGGGGCTTTACGCTCGAGAACTTTTCGCCGAGGCCGCATTGGCAGCGTTTAGCCGAGTCGAGAAACTGGATCCAGCCAAAGACATCAAAGCTGCTTTCATCGGGCAGATGAGTGAGGCTTACGAGCATCAAGCTCACAACGCGCCTATAGAGTCGAGCTGGGCGGGCGTGTTTCCCGCTCCTGCTATGCGAGTCGAAAACGCCTGTGCCTCGTCAGGATCCGCGCTACGCTGTGGGATCATGGCGATCATGTCTGGCCTTTACGATATTGTCCTGGTGGGAGGGGTCGAAAAGATGACGAACCAGCCCACACCAGAAGTGACAGGAATCCTTGCGACGGCGTCTGACTATCCATTCGAACAGTGGAATGGGATGACCTTCCCAGGACTCTTCGCCCTCATGGCCACGGCTCACATGCACGAGTATGGCACAACTGAGGAACAGCTGGCTGCGGTCGCGGTCAAGAATCACAAGAACGGCTCATTGAACCCTAAGGCTCACATGCAGAAAGAAGTGTCTATGGATGAAGTCCTCAAGTCACGAGTAGTATCCTGGCCGTTAAAGCTCTATGACTGCTCGCTGATTACGGATGGCGCTAGCGTCGTGATACTCTCGAAGCCGAAATTGGCAAAGAAGCTCTCCGACAACTATGTCCATATCATCGGCACAGGCCAAGCACAGGACACGTTCTGCCTCCACGAGCGTGATAGCCTCACCTCGATAAAGGCGGCGAAAATGGCCGCCCAGGATGCGTACAAAATGGCCGACGTCAAACCGCGTGATGTTAACGTGGCGGAGCTCCACGACTGTTTCACGATCGCCG
>JAJPJY010000117.1 GCA_021323995.1 bacterium
CGACATGTGGAAGATGAACGTGATAGAGCCATTGAGAGTGAAAAAGCAAGTGATCAAGTCAGCAGTCGAAGCGGTTAACATGCTTCTCAGAGTTGACGATGTAATCGCCAGCAAACCACCCAGCGGTGTTCCTAGTGGACCTGGCGGTGGAATGCCCCCGGGAATGGGTGGCATGGGCGGAATGGGAGGTATGGGCGGTATGCCTCCCGGCATGATGGGCGGAATGTAGTCCTAGACAGCCCGGGTGATTGGTTATACCACATGTCTGCGAGCGGTGCGGCGAGACCTTCGATAACAGCGAACTGAACTCAGACGATAAAATGGTACTCGACAACTCAGGTAACTGGAAGAGAGAGACTACCTACCGGTGCTACGACTGCGCCAAGAAGGCAGTATTCGGTTAGACTAGATCGAGAATTACTTTCGACCCGTTTTCTCTCCCGCCACTATTCTAGTGGTGGATAGTTGATTCCGAGGACTGTACGGTAGAGAATGCGATCCGTTTCGTCGTAGTGTGCCGAGCAGCTGGAGCATAGGCGGAGGTTGTGTCTGTCCCTAAACTTGACCGTCCAGTTTTCGATTCCACACCTAAAACACCTCATGCGCTACGATGGTATGCGCGTATTCTATGAGTGGCAGAGGTAGGTGAACGCCGAGTCCACTTCCCTACTCAACAATTACAGCTGCAATATCGGTAGGCTATTTTCCTCTAGTCCTCTTCGTAGACTCGCTCGCCACTTCTTTCATCAGCCTATTCGTCTGCTCGCTGGACCCGCCGAGCTTCAATGTCTGTTCATGCTGTTCCGACAAGCGTTTCGTCGCCTCGATCAAATCAGCACGCCTAGTCTGTTCAGCGTTTGAAGAGAGGAGTCCCATCGTCTTTGTAGCCTCCTTCCATTTGCCAGCGGCCAACTGTTTGTAATACTCGTCCAGTCCCTGGTAATACTTGAATTCGGAGATGAGATTGTTCCTAATCCCCTGCTCGTACTCCTCGTCACTCTTCGCGGGCCTAATGCTCACCGGAGAGCTGATCGTCCTCTTCGAGCCGTCGACCGCATCACCATAGGAGATCTTGATGTTCAACGGGTCTCCCTTGAAACCTTCAGGAATAGTCACCTGACCCCAGATCTTCGCAATACTCTCGAGAGCGTTGATCATGATAGGCGGACCATTATAGTTCAGAACCTTAACGTTCGGAGAGCCGAAATCGACGGTGATGTTTCGTCCGGAGACTTGGCTGACAGCGCTCTCCTGCATCAGATTAGGAAGCATCGACGCGTCTACAATATGATAGAGCAGACCACCGGAAGCATCTGCGAGTGTTTTCAGAATGTCTTCGCGATAGTCTTCGCCGATACCGAACTCCACCATTTTGAACCCTGGGGGAATTTTGATCGTCGAATATGGTTCAGGCTTAGTCACGTCGGTAGGATGGCCATCGGTCAGCAACAAGATCCATCCCTGACTTCCGCTCTTGGATGCAATGTCGAACGCGGCTGTAAGAGCGGTGAACAGGGCGGTCATGCCCGTTGCCTTGATGCCCGGAAGAACCTTGTCTATCGTCGTGTCGGGAAATGTCTGAACTGAATCTGAGAACGTAATGAACGAGATCTGATTTCCCGGCGGAATCCGGTTGGCGTACTCCTGAGCTCCCTTCTTGGCGAGGTCAAGCTTCTTCCCTGCCATAGAATGGCTCGTGTCCAATACTATGATGTGGTGGAAGCCCTTGGCGACGGTCTGCTTTTCTGCCACCAGTGTGATCTTGAAAACAGCGTCTACTTTTGAATCGTATGAGTAGGGATGGCTAATCTCGGTCCTAACAGATATCGTCATAGCGTGACTCTCTCCATCTTGCCGTTGTCTAGAATGAGAACTCCCGCGTTCTGTTTATGGTATCGGCTGGAGAACACGGTGATGACCCTTCCGTCCATGTCATCTCTAAACCCGTTCACGACCTCGTGACCCCTGATTATACCTTTCAACGAATTATTCTCGAGGAAGGTTCTAGTCGCGTCATATCCGAAATAGTAAGCGCCGTCGCCACGAGTGCTAGGGACAAAATCATCGATCATCTCCCTCGGATCATTCCACAGCAATTGAAACGCGATGGGATTATCAGGATTCAAATCAGGCCACGGGAGGGTATCAATTTCGTTTACACTTGTCAGACCCTTCGCTATTCCACCATGCAAGCAAAGATAATCATTCACAACGACCGCGTACGGCATTCGCTCAAAAAACTCCTTGAACTTGTCATAGGCGCCGCCACCGAGTTTCTTCGTGACTTCATCCATGAAGCCATAGTAGGGATTAGTGAGCGGACTCTCGTGGTTTCCGCGGAGCATTATGGTCCGGTGTGGGTCTTCGAGGAGGCTTGCAGCTATTGTCCCGACATTTTCCAATCCTGTTTCGCTCCTGTCCACATAGTCGCCGAGGAATACGATGAGGTCTGCGTCGTCCCAGAATTTTTCCAAGACCGCCTCAGTGACGTCGACCGCGCCATGTGTGTCTCCAACGAATATTACCCTCTTCTCGTCTCTGCGGGGCAGTAGAGGTCCGGGTAGTTTCTCCTCAGCTTCCCCGATGGCTCGGAGTGCCTCCGAGACGTCGATCATTCAGTCACGAGCTTCACGATAGTGCCAGTTCCGAACTTGATCACTGTGTTCGGTCTAACCTCGACACTATCGCTCACTCGTTGGAAGTCCGCGCCATTATAGACGAAGCTTCCGTTGGAGCTTCCGAGATCCTTGAGAGTGATCCTGCGTCCATCGAAGTTCAGAGACGCATGCTTCCTGGATACTTCCGGGTCCGGAATCACCACAACGTTCTCAGGGCTTCGTCCTATCGTGACCGTGGGAAAGTCCTCGAACTCGACGGCGACCCGTGTCTTGACGAGGGAAGATGCTGGCGTGCTGACGAATACGAGATAGTAGCGTGCTCCAGCTGGGAGGGGAGCTGATGGCGCCGAGGGGGCAGGTGGCTCGGATAGTGTGGGGGTCGATTGGAACGAAGAGAACGTGTCCTTAGGCGACGTGTCGTCAAAGCTCGGGGCTGGCTCTGGGCCGGTAACGACGAAGGGCTTGGATCCTGAATCGTCAGTGGACGGCTTCGACTCGAAATCCCCGGTCGTATCGGCCTCGGGAGCCGTGAAGGGCTCGGGCGCGGGAATAGAGGGTTGAAGCCTTTCAGGCTCTTCCATCTCCTCGTCTTCAGCTTTCTTCTTGGATTTTTTCTCCTTCTTGGCCTTCTTCGGCTTACCCTTCGGCTTCTCCTCCTCAATCTCCGGTTTTTCTTCGGAGGTTGATGATGATGAGCCGAGAATTTCGTCCATAGAGATGCCTTTGGCAGCCGTGACCGCGGCTCCGGGTCTCTTGTCTCCGCAGCCGTCGCAGAACTTGCGGAACTCCTCATTCATAGCCCCGCATGAGGGACACTTCCACGTGTTTTCGGTATCTGTGGATGACATGGCTTGATTCTCTATCGAAGGTTCAATATCCTCTGAGGAAGACTTCGAATGTCGAAGTTTCATGGGCGAGATCGGTGCATAACCGTCTATGACGGCTTAAACTCTGACAGTACCACGGGTCAAGTGCACGGGAGACATTTGCCCTTTCCAAGAGGCTTGTCCCTTCACGACGAGAGACGAAAGTAACCTTCTTTAAAATAGTTTACATTGGTTCCGTAAAATGGTGAATTCGGTGGGAGGAAAACAGACCCAAGCCCCCGCCCCAACCAAGACAAAGCACACAGTCGGCATGACACCCGGGTTCTTCGCACCAGCCCTGGTAACGGTGGTCTCACTCCCACTAGGCTTTGCCCTCGCCTTCGGACTCCCAGGATTCCCCTTATCTTACGCTGTCACCATAATAGGATTCGGAATACTAACTGCGGTTGACCTCAAATCAGGACTCCTCAAGTCAATTCTGGGATTCGCCGCAACCTTTCTGACAATCACATATTTCGCCCAGAACTCATCGATTGTTACTGGAATCATTCCCTCAGGGACGCTCGCGCCCTTTCTCATTGCTTTCCCCCCCGCAGTAGGGGTCTTCCTATCCTCGATTCTGTTCCGCAAGCAGCGTCTTCGGATCCTGAAGGAGAACGTGTTGGCCACACTCGCCACAACCGCCGGCCTCGTAATTGTCGCATTGGAGTATCCGACTTCGAATCT
Organism: bacterium; assembly: GCA_021323995.1. Taxonomy (GTDB): domain Archaea; phylum Thermoproteota; class Bathyarchaeia; order 40CM-2-53-6; family 40CM-2-53-6; genus 40CM-2-53-6. The sequence goes on from JAJPJY010000117.1 coordinate 4,172, forward strand.
GATAGGGTCCAACCCCGTTCAACTGTCACTCTTTGCCCTAATCGGGATCGGCGCGAACACGATACCGATGGCTCTGTTGTTTTTCGCTGACAGGCTTTGGCAAACCAAAAGATCAGCAATGGCTGTCTTGCCGACAGCGTTTTTTTCCTACAACGCCATTATCGGGTATGAATACTTCAACTCCTTGTCCACAAGTTTCGCCTACATCTTCTTCTCGTCTCTAGCCTACCTCCCAATTCTCGCTGTCGCCGGAATTCTCTCCTCCGGGCTCGCCGTTCGAATGCTGAGGGCACCTGTCTCGAAGCCAACCTCTA
>JAJPJY010000002.1 GCA_021323995.1 bacterium
ACTCCTTAGAAAGTTCTCTAGTCGCAATCTTGGTCTCGTGCGTTTGACAATTCAATAGGTCCCAGCGTATCCGAAGGGATCTTCTGACCGGATCGAAACCAGCATCCTTGTAGACGTCCACATAGGGCTGGACCGCTGGAGTGAATGACTTCACAAATTCTGCAGCACTTGCTTGAACATAATCAGCAACGCGGTTGACAAGTCGTTTCGCTACATCCGTCTCTGCAGGATCCCTTAATGCAAGGTTTCTGATCTCGAACCAGCCGGGCCGGTCAAGTTTCAATAGCCCCACACAGCCGACTATGGCTCCGTCGCGTTCTGCCACAAACGACCCCTCTCTATCAAAAGCCGAAAGACCGAGTTTCATCCGCGGAAGATACTCTAGTCCTCTGAAAGCTTGAACCTGCATTTCCAAAAATGGTTGTTCATCAGCAGCGGTGAGATTTCTGAGCACCAGATCCGACATCGTATTTCGTGATAGCGAGCCAAGACAATAAAAGGGCTCGGAATCATTCGAACGAGGGGCCCGTAGTCGAGCCAGGACCAAGACGTGGGCCTTCGGAGATTGCTCAACTCTCTATAGTTGAGCTCTCGGAGCTAGCCCAAAATCGTGGGTTCGAATCCCACCGGGCCCGCCATTTCAATCTAGTAAATTAGATTCTTTTTGTCAGCAGCCTGCAGGGTTTATTCCCTAGGCCTATGCAATGATTGTTGTGCATGGATATCACTACGCTCAAACGAGCTTTTCAGGACCTTAGGCCTTACGGTTGGCCGATCATTGTCCTAGTCGTTATTTCTCTCATTGCAGTTCCGATAACACTGATTACCCCAGTTCCCATCAAGCTCTTAGTCGACAGCTTTCTCAGTTCTCAGCCCCTGCCGGGGTATCTCACAGTTTTCGTCGGTTCTGGAGTGTCCAAGAATCTAATCTTGGCTTTGGCGATCGGCATACTCATGGGTGCTGCTGTGCTCGCGTATCTACAGAACCTTGTGAATGTCTGGTACAGCAACAAGGTTGGAAACCGGATGACGCTCGACGTGCGCGCGCGCCTGTTTCGCCAAATGCAGCGCCTTTCTGTTTCATATCATGACAAGATGGGCGCCGCGGACTCCGCGTATCGAACCCTGAACGACGCCCCCATGCTTCGCTCGTTCGGGATTGACAGTTTGATTTCTTTGGCTACATCTATTCTGACACTTGGTGCAATGATTCTTGTTATGACTTATTTGGACTGGCAGCTAGCTCTGATCGCTCTAGTCGTCTCGCCTCCCATGTTTCTGGTTACACTTGTGTTTCGGCCGCGAATACGTGCGGGGTGGAGAAAGTATAGAGCCTCGGAGAGTGCGGCTATGGCAACCGCCCAAGAGAGTCTTGGGGCTTCTCGACTTGTCAAGGCTTATGGCCAAGAGGATCGGAAAAGTGAACAACTAGTCTCGCAATACGGTGATAGCCTCTCTGCCGCGCTCAGTGTTCAAGTAAACGGCGCAGTCTACAGCCTACTGATCGGAATTGTAACGGCCGCGGGACTCGCTGCAGTCCTCTACATAGGAATCGGCCATGTTCAAGCGGGCATCCTCAGCCTTGGAAGTCTACTAGTGGTAAATTACTATGTGACACAGTTGTACACTCCACTTCGAAATGTGGGCCAGTCAATCCTAGACATCCAGATGTCGCTAACTGGGATAGAGAGATATCATTCTGTTCTCGACGAGAAACCTGATGTGCCGGAGGCGCCGAACGCTCTAGCAATTACTAGAGCAAATGGTAAGATCGCTTTTCAAAATGTCTCATTCGAATACACGGCGGGACACGCGGTTCTTCATGATGTCTCGTTCGAACTGCCGAGTGGTAGCCGTCTTGGCGTGGTTGGTCCCACAGGCTCAGGCAAGACGACTCTTTCGAGCCTACTCCTTCGTCTGTATGATCCTAGTCGAGGAGAAATTACACTCGACGATATTGACCTGAAAGCCTACAAGGTCGCCGATCTCCGAAACCAGTTCGCAGTTGTTCACCAAGAAACCGTTCTCTTCTCAACCACAGTGGCTGAGAATATTCGATTCGCTCGGCCTGACTCGACAATGGAAGAAGTAGTTTCCGCGGCCACAGCCGCCAAGGCTCACGACTTCATCAAGGGATTACCCGAAGGTTACAACACGCTGGTCGGTGAACGTGGAATGAAATTGTCTGGTGGAGAACGTCAACGTATCTCTATAGCTCGCGCCTTTCTCAAGAATGCGCCCATCCTGATACTTGACGAGCCAACCAGCTCGTTAGACGTTCATACGGAAGGGGCGATCCTCGAAACGATCCAAGAACTCATGAAGGGCAAGACGACCCTGATGATAGCGCATCGTCCCAGCACTCTAAGGAACTGTAACATGATTCTAGAGTTAGAAGCCGGTGAAGTGAAAAAAATTACGACTGACGTTGACTCAGTTCTTTCCAATATGGCAGCCCCATCAATACCCGCCTGATGCCGTGACAATCATGCGGATTTTCCAAGCCTGGGCCCTCGTTCTTTTTCGAACTCGGAAGACCGCCAACATGAAGGAGAAGTGGGTGCTTCTGTCGATGCGACAAACTGTTCGGGCTTAATTGTCATTCACTTGTATGGCACGAACCTAGGGTCTCTGCCTTGTGAAAAGCCAGCTAGCTTTATTTTTGAGAAAATATGGCCCAAGGCGTGCAGAATCATTCTCGGCCTGACTCTGTGTACGTAGTTGCCATACTAGCATCGGTGTTTGGAGTCATTCTTGTTTTTGGTGGAGCATCAAGGATCATATGGGACTCATATTGGAATGGGTATCCGTTGTTTGCCTTGTTCGGCTTTTTGAGCCTCCTCGTTGGTGTTCTGGACATCGTGGTTGCCTATGGATTCTATTACGCTGGGGGATGGGCTGGGGCCATGGGGATTGTTGCCTCGCTAGTTACAGCTGTATTTAGTGTACTGACTGTTGATGAAATTGGTCGTTCAGTCTCGGTCAATGTGGGGTTCTCCGGTGTAAGTTCGTTTGCGATTCTTTATCCATTGGCAGTCGTCTACTCCATTACCCGGACAAATGTCCAGTATTATTTTTCACACTAGTTCGACGCTTCACGCTAGCTGAATAATACACGCCTTTTGCGGACCGCTTTCAGTAAGCAAGTCTTTTCGCGAGACACTCCGTATCCACGATCGAGGTTACCATTGTGGAGAAT
>JAJPJY010000071.1 GCA_021323995.1 bacterium
TTCACGCTGCCACCCTTGTCTTTGACGATCTGATCGATAGGGATCAGGTCCGTAGAGGCGCCCCTACTATTCACATGGCATTTACGAACGAGAAGGCTCTCACCTCAGGACTCTTTCTCGCATCGAAGGGAGTGCAGTTGCTGTCGAATTACAAGAATCCTGAGATAATGCGCATGATCGGCACCACTCTTGTTGATATCAGTAAGGGGGAGTTGCTCGATATCTTGGGTGATTTCAATGCGAGTGTTAGCGAATGTGTTGCAATTGCTGATCTGAAGACAGCGTCCTTGTTTGGGACAGCCGCAGGTATCGGGGCGGCGATTGCGGACGCTGACGGGAGAGATTTGGTCGGAATGCAAAAGTTCGGGAGATCGTCGGGAATGGCATTCCAGGTTCAGGACGATATTCTAGACTTCAGTGATGGTTCTGACGAGCCAATGCTCAAGGCTCCTAACATAGTTACATCTCATTGTCTTCATGAGGCTCCACGTTCAATCGGCCATACTAGACTTATGGAATCCAATGGCACAGCGACTAACCGTGAGGTTCTACGGATACTCAAGAAGGCGGGATCCTTGGAGTTTGCAAAGACGAAAGCCAAGGAGTACGCTGGGACCGCTAAGGAGGCCCTCGACAAAGTGAAACGATTGGAGAAGCGAAAGATACTCGATGACTACGCGGATTATTTGTGGAGACGTTCAGAGTAGTCGCTGAATAGTTCCTATCTCAAACGTTTATAACGCGTCAGACCCGCGCTTTCGAAAATAACCGGAGATTGGCAGAACCTTGGTCGCTCAGGGGATACCCGAGGAAACCGGTTACATCCTCTTCCTCTTCGCCGCGACCATAGCCCTTGTGATCGTCGTCAGAATTGTCATCAGCCCGAAAGATCCAAGGCCGACGCCGGAGAAGCGAGCTCCCTTCGAGTCCGGTCAAATATCCTCCGGAGCGGGAAGAACGCGGTTCATTATCCAATACTACCCGTACATTCTGATGTTCGTCGTCTACGACGTAATCGCCATGTTCCTGTTTGCTTGGGCCCTGAATCTAAGGGCCCTAGGAGCCGCGGGGACGCTGCCCATCCTCGTATTCATGCTCGTGGCACTTCCTCCCCTGGCGTATGCTCTTCACCTTGCTAACCGAAGGGAGAACTGGTAGAGGGCTAGCTCGGCATTGGGAAATCCGATCATCGATCTGCTAACAAATACCTACTTTCTCGAAATCGTCGTATTCCCCGGTCTCACTTCCATAGCAATCCTCGGAGCTCTTCTCGGCTGGCTGGAGCGAAAGCTGACTGCAAGAGTCCAATTGAGAATCGGCCCGCAGTACGCTAGTCCTGCCGGGGGAATTCTGCAAATGTTTGCTGACATCATTAAGCTACTCTTCAAAGAGGTGACAATACCTGAGGGCGCGGACACATTCTTCTTCATCATGGCACCCGTGACCGCCCTCATAATCGGGGCTGCCCTACTCGGGCTGATCCCATTTGCACCTGGAATCCAGATTGCTAATATTCAAGTGGGCTTGCCAGTTTTTCTCGCGATCGTAACACTCTCTCCAACCCTAGTGCTCCTCGCCGGATGGAGTGCTAACAGCAAGTTTCCGTTTATCGGGGGCCTTCGGGCCCTATTTCAGCAGACTGCATACGAAATCCCATTGTGGCTGTCGACACTAGGAGTTGTAATGGTCGCTGGGACCCTCAGCTTGACCGGGATAGTTCAGTATCAACAAAACAGTGGCTGGCTTATTGTTCCCCAACTATTGGGAGCGCTCCTCTTCATCATCACTTCAACAGCTGAAATGGAGCGATTACCATTTGACCTCCCTGAAGCCGAATCAGAGATCATGATGGGATGGCAGGCAGAATACCCCGGACCCCTATTCATGCTGGTTCAAGGTCCAGCCTTCGTAAAGTTGTACGCGTTCTCAGCTCTCTTCACCACACTCTACCTGGGAGGCTATCTAGGACCCTCGCCGATACCGCCGATCCTCTGGTTCTTCGCGAAGACACTTCTCGTCATAGTTCTCATCATGCTTTTCAGATCCACCTTTCCACGCGTCCGGCTCGATCAACTGCTACGCCAGGGTTGGACAACCCTGCTCACGCTTTCGATCATCAACATCATAATTGCCTATTTTCTCGTCGTAGGTTTCCCTGCGATCTGATAGAAAATGACTGATCTAGTCTTCCTCTCGCTAGCAACCGTAACGATTGCAAGCTCAATCCTCGCACTTGAGGCGCGAGACCTCGTCTACGGGGCAGCGGCGCTTGGAATCGCGTTTCTCGGAATGGCAGGGCTCTTCTTCTACCTCGACGCTGCATACATAGGAGCCTTCCAGATCGCCGTCTACATTGGCGCCGTAGTCGTCCTTATCCTATTCACTGTAATGCTCGTAGGCCCCCAACTTGGTGAACCCCCACTCGAGCTCAAGAGACTCTCACTCCTCGCAGCCATACTAGTGTCACTCCTACTTGGCACAGCCGGAGCAGTTTCCAGCGCATCTGCCTTTCCGGGTCCTGACAACTGTGGCTCTGGTTGCGATCTCATTGGACTAAGCAATGCACTAATCAACCAGTACGGTGTCCAGCTAGAATTCCTCTCTCTCGTGCTAGCTGCAGCAGTAATCGGTGCGCTCACACTAGCCAAGACGGATAGGAAGACCGAGTGATGGAGCCAATTACGAGCTTCTTCGCAGTATCAGTCATACTGCTCGGAATTGGAATCTATGGACTTACAACCAAGAGAAACGCGATCAGAATCCTGTTCTCAATAGAACTGATCTACAACGCGGCAAATCTAAACATCATTGCCTTCGCCCGGCTCAGCAGCCCACCCCTCGTCACTGGACAAGTCCTCGTTCTCTTCACAATCGCGCTCGCAGCCATGGAAGCAGCAGTAGGCCTTGCAATCGTCATGCTGGTCTCCAGGCTCAATGTAGACATCGATCTCAGGAAACTAACCCGTCTGAGAGGTTAAACCCAGAATGAGTTTCCTGCTAATAGGCGCAATAGTCGTACCCTTAGTCGGAGCCGCAGTCACATATCTTTCAGCATCCAGCCTCAAAGAAAAGACAGGATACGTCGCGTCAATCCTTTCACTCGTCCCGTTATCTGCGATCCTCATCGCTGGAAATGAAGCAAGGTCTACTCCAACAAGAGTCTACACTGAAACCTACTCGTGGTCACCTATCGGGACCTTCGGACTACGAGTAGACAATCTCAGTCTACCCATACTCCTCACAATTTCACTGCTGGTAGCTCTGATCGCCATATTCTCAGTCCCGTACATGCGACAGAGAATCGGAGACAATCCCGGAAGATACGCGCTCTACTACAGCCTCTACATGCTATACTCCCTCGGAATGCTCGGAACAGTACTCGCCACAAATCTGATCGAGTTCTATCTCTTCTTCGAAATAATGCTCGTCCCATCCTTCTTTCTCATCGCCGAATGGGGCTACGGAGACAGAACCAAGATCTCACTCACCTATTTCATTTGGACCCATATTGGAGCGCTCGTGCTCCTCATCGGGATCGTTGTCACGGGATATTTGGCAGGAAGCACGGATATGGACTCCGTTGTGAACAACCTTACGACCAATCCATCGCTGATCTCAACAACCGTAAGGTTAGCAGTCGTTGGAGCAATGTGCTTCGGTCTATTTGTCAAGATTGCTCAATTCGGTCTTCATGCTTGGCTGCCTTCAGCATATTCTGAAGCGCCGACTCCAATCAGCGCGGTCTTAGCCTCTGCGATGACCGGGATCGGAGGATACGCTATTGTCCGGATCGTCATGACGATTTACCCCTCCGCCTTCCTCACACTCTCTCCCATCTTCGCCGGCTGGGCGCTCGTCACAATGTTCTATGGAGCCGCCATGGCTTTAGTCCAGGACGACATCAAGAAACTACTCGCATACTCTAGCATGAGCCAAATGGGCTACATCCTGTTCGGTCTCGCGAGCTTCACATCGTTCGGCATAGCGGGTTCTATGTTTCAATATATCAGCAACGCCACAGCGAAGGGAATCCTGTTCATCGCCGTCGGAGCAATCATGTTGCAGTTTGGGGGAGAGCGCAGCATGAGCAAAATGGGCGGACTCGCAGGCAGAATGCCGATCACAGCAACGGCTGCGTTCATCGGATCACTAGCCCTAATGGGGTTTCCGACGACTAACGGATTCTTCTCAGAGTTTCTCCTATTCCAAGGCGGTTTCATTCGTGCAACGAACCCATTCTCTGGCTATAGGGTGATTGTCGCGGTCTTGGGAGTTGTCGCAACAGCTCTCACGGCAGGATATTCCCTCATGGCCCTGCGGAAGATTTTCTTCGGACCAGCACGAGTTGAATCGGCCGCTATCAAAGAGGCACCTTGGTCGATCACCCTTCCACTAATAGTACTGAGCATTGTAACGATCGGGCTCGGACTCTATCCCACCCCCGTGATCAGTAGACTAGTCGCATTCGGACAGTCGATAGTGGGGTCTTGAGATTGACAATCCTCCCTTGGCTAATCTGGACTCTTCCGATTGCTGGAGCTATACTTACTCCACTGTTCGCAAAGTTTCATGGGCTAGTTCGAGACTATGCCGCTGTTGCCTTTTCGCTAGGAGCGGCAGTAGCGGCTACAATCACAGCCTTTACAGTCGCAAGTAGTGACTATCAGATTCCGTGGGTGCCACAGCTCAATCTCAACGCTGGAGTGCTCGTCGATCCTCTCAGCATGTTCCTAGTCAACATCGTGGCCTGGATCAGCTTCCTGATCATGGTCTACAGTTTACAGTACATGAAGAAAGAGTTCGGTCTCACTCGATACTGGTTCTTCATGAATCTCTTCATCGGCAATATGCTGCTTCTGGTTCTCGCTGACAACCTGTTGATGATGTTCTTTGGCTGGGAAGGAGTCGGACTCTGCTCTTACGCACTGATAGGACACTTCTACCATGACGAGCCTGAGCACTGGGTCGGAACTCCAGGCGACAGTGCGCTAGGGGTCCCGCAAGCCTATCCGCCAAGTCATGCCGGCATGAAGGCTTTCATCATGACCAGAATCGGAGACATCGCATTGTTGATAGCGATCTTTCTGATTTTCGCAACCTCCACTCCGAGGACCTTCAACTATGTCGAACTTGCATCTCAGCTCGGGAAGACGGGCTCTTGGGCATCGACCCTAGCAAGGTTCGGTCTACTGGTCCCGACCGCCCTTCTCTTTTTCGGAGGTCCGGTTGGAAAGTCCGCCCAGTTCCCACTTCAAGAATGGCTTCCAGACGCGATGGCAGGACCTACCTCTGTATCCGCCCTGATTCATGCCGCGACCATGGTCAAAGCGGGAGTATTTCTCGTTGGTCGAATGGGTCCGATCTTCTTTCTAGCCCTCCTAGAGTTTAACCAGGTCACACCTTTCTTCGGAACCGTCGCCTGGGTCGGAGCGTTCACAGCATTTCTCGCGGCCACACAGGCTTCAGTGGCTCGCGAGATCAAGAAGGTACTCGCTTACTCCACAGTTTCCCAGATCGGATACATGATGATGGCGCTCGGAGTAGCGGGTCTGAGTGCAAACTTCCTAGCCGGGTACTCAGCGGGACTACTCCAATTGATGAGTCATGCAATATTCAAGGCTTCATTGTTTCTGGCTGCTGGCTGGGTTATTCATGCGACTGAGAGTCGCTTCATGGATCAGATGGGAGGATTGGCCAAGGCCATGCGACTCACATCGGTTTCGATGCTGCTCGCCGGATTGTCTCTAATGGGTATTCCTCCTTTCAGTGGCTTCTGGACCAAGGACGCGATCCTATCCGCTGCATTCCAGGGCAGTGAGTATCTTCTCTATGCGATTGGACTAGCCACTGTCCTGCTCACCGCCTTCTATACGACAAGAATGCTAGGGATCACCTTTGCAGGCAAGCCTAGTGCCAACGTCGAAGATCTTGAGAAACAGGGAAAGCACGTTCACGAAGCGGGACTCCTAATGCTGGTTCCATACCTTGCACTCGCTATAGCCAGTCTCGGACTCGGGCTGCTGTACCCACTTTACAGCGGGCCCTTGACCAACTATCTTATGGGAACCTTTCAGTATCTTACTCCAACCCTCTTGCTGGGGGCGAACCCTGGGTTCTCGATAACCGACGCTGTTCTATTCGCAGCAAGCACCGGGTTAGCGGCAGTAGGATTTGCTATAGGTTATCTTCGCTACTTCCGAAGACCGTACCAGGCTCCCTCACAAATGAAAGGATTGGTGGGTTTCCTCTGGCACCGATGGTATATTGACGCGATCTATTATCGGATCTTTGTCGAAGGACTAACAAAGATGAGCCGTGGACTCTATCGATACGTCGAACAAGGAATCTGGGACAAGCTGAGTCCTACAATCGCTCGAGACGTGATAGACTACACAACTGCTAGCGGATCACTGGATTCGAGCGTCGTCGACAGAGGCGTGAACGATGTTGCCCGCGCCGGCTCTCGCTTCAGCAATCTTCTTCGCCGGTTTCAGAGCGGCGTGACTGAGCAATACGTGATCACCTTTGCGATCGGTATCATTCTGCTACTCATTTACATGATCTTCGTTATCGGAGCCCGCTAGAAATTGCTCGGGCTTCTTTCTTTCATGATATTCCTACCAGCAGTCATGGCGATTCCCACATTTCTTCTCGGAAAAAAGAAGGCCGGAATCGCCAAGATTCTCGGAATCGGAACAACAATCCTCGTGTTCCTAGCACTGCTGCTAGTTGTTATCTTGTTCAGTTACGGCTCCCCAGGTTTCCAATTCGTTGATACCGCAAACTGGGCGGGCACTTTTGGACTTGACTACGTGGTTGGGCTTGACGGGATTAGTCTCCCGCTCCTGATAATCGCAGCGTTTCTTTGCATGCTCGCTGCTGCTGGATCTCGTGATCTAATCAGCTCGCGAGAACCGGAATACTATGCGCTGTTTCTTCTCTTCGAAACTGGAATTATCGGAGTCTTCACCTCGCTCAACCTGATTCTGTTCTATGTCTTTTGGGAAGTTGTATTGATCCCCATGTTCTTCTTCATCGGGATTTGGGGAGGACCACGGAGAAAGTACGCTTCTCTGAAGTTCCTAATCTTCACTTACGCAGGAAGTGCCATAATGCTGTTCGGATTTGTAGCAGTCTACGCATGGACCGGAGCGTCTGGAGGACCCTCCTTCGACTATACCGTCCTGATTACTCGAACCGTTAACCTTGCACTGCCTCTCCAGCTCGCCGCATCTCTCGCGACCTTCGTAGGTTTTGCGGTAAAACTTCCCATTTTCCCTCTTCACACATGGCTTCCGGATGCGCACGTGGAGGCTCCCGCACCAGTAAGCGTCCTCCTCGCCGGTTTATTGCTCAAAATGGGGGGCTATGGACTAATCAGATTCAACCTTCTCATGTTCCCCGCGGCCGACAAGTACCTCTGGCCCGCGTATGCAGGGATCGGTCTGATCACGATGATTTACGGAGCATCTGTAGCATTCGTCGCCCAAGACTTGAAGCGAATGATCGCAATGACGAGTGTCAACCACATGGGTTACGTTCTCCTCGGGACGTTCACATTAGGATCGCTCGGAGTCTCGGCTGCTGTGTTCCAGATGTTCGCCCACGGTCTGGCCGTAGGCATGCTCTTTCTAATGTCAGGTTACATCCATGAGCATACAGGCACGCGGAACATTAACGAGCTCGCCGGATTAAGAGGGAAGATGCCCACGACATCGGTCCTCCTCATTTTTGGATCGATGGCAGCGATGGCGGTCCCCGGTTTTGCAAATTTCATCAGCGAGTATCAAGTAATCCAAGCGGCGCTTGGGGCCAACTATCTTTTCGGTCTGGCGATACTCGCGCCAGCTCTGACGGTGGGCTACTTCCTGTGGATGTTGAGGCGAGTGGTCATGACTCCTCCAGGCGGTCCTAAGAACGAACTCGTCAGACGGCCCCTGCTTATCCTAACCGCATTCCTGATCCCGCTTCTGGTGTTCGGGGTCTACCCCTCACCATTGCTCGGAAGCGCGATAAAGCCCACTGTCGATCACCTACTTTCGGTTCTCTTCCCGGGAGGAATCTAGTTGTCCAATCTCTGGCTGCTGACCCCATTCTTGAGCCTAGCGGTATTCGGACTATTGGTCACTCCCATTGGCTTGATCAGAAAGGGAAAGTCCCCTATCGGGGTTGCCGGCTACGCGGGCCTCGCAGGACTAGTCATTGCCTTGGCTTCCACCGTTTGGTTGGGTTTCCGAGGTGGATTTCCCGCCTCATTCGGAGGATTCCAGGTTGATCTCTTCACGTATTTCTTTACAGGAGTTCTCGTCCTCGTCTCATTACTCGTGGCTATCGCGTCTTTTGACTACATGAAGGGGGACCCAAACACCGCTCCATACTTCGGTCTCCTGCTGCTCTCCACGTTGGGAATGATCGTACTCGCTGCTTCGATGGATCTGATCCTTCTCTATGTAGGCTGGGAGCTGATGAGCGTTCCAACCTACGCCATGACTGCGATCAAGAAGAA
>JAJPJY010000178.1 GCA_021323995.1 bacterium
CTGATGTTGTTGTCTTGCCTGTTCCACCCTTGTTGTTTAGGACGCTTATGATCAAGGTTGGCCTCTTAGCCATTAGGGATAAACACTAAGACAATATTTCACAGGAAACAGACAATGGTTGTTAGTATTTCACACTAATTAGCACTGAAAACGTATGGAAGTATTGTCAGGAAGGGTCCTGATTCAAACTCTAAGATAAAACGGCGGCGAGGATTCCGGTGTTAAGCTCCTATGATTAATCATAGGAGAATCCCCAAAAGAGGAGCATGGATGACTCAAACATCCTTGCCACGACAGCACTATGTTGACATGATTGGCTAAAACGAATCCGGGTCTTCTGAACGCTAGAAACTAACTAGATCGACCCTTGATTCTGACCTCTACCTTCTTTTTCCTCAGCCGGGACATTACGTAGCCGAAGTGGCTTTTGTTTTCCGCAATCTTCTCTGGTGTAACGACGCCTCGTCGTCCGAGTTTCTTCATTCCGACGAGCAGAGCTACTGACGTGCATGGGTATGCTGTAGTTCTAGCCATGGCAGAAACCTGTCTCCTGCTATCATAGTAGTCCAGAACGTGGTAGGATACTAGATCTTTCTCACCGCCTCTCCCTTCTACCTCGATCTTCATCGCCAACAAGTCCTCGGGACTGCCAAGCGTCATTGCATCTTTCAGCAGTGTCAAGGAGAGTCTGCGCGGTTCCATCTTGTGACCGTCAACATCTAGCATTCGCCTATCGAAGAAGCCTAACACGCGAAGAGTGTTCATCATGTCGGCGTGTCCTGGGTAGCGAAGAGTAAGCTCTGCCATGTCGCGGACCTTTGGGAAGCTTCGAGGCAATGAACCGAGGCCGTCAGTCAGAAAGTATTCTAGTTTCCCAACCCCTGGAAAATTGAGGAAGCCTTTACCGGATAGTGGCTCAACCTGTTTCTTCTCTCCCTTCTCGATGACGTTGACGGGTCTGGAGTATTCGTTGATCACATCTTCTAGTGAGAACACGATTCTATAGTTCAGGGGTCCCACCGGCTTCTGGGGCAAGCCTCCAACAAAAATCCGGGTCTTGGAAATGCTTCCCAGCCTCCTGTCCGCGTCTCCAACGCACATGTTGCTGAGCCCCGGCGCGACGCCGCACTGGGGGACCAGAACTATCTCCTTGTCTCGCGCCTCGCTGTGAAGTTTGAAGGGATTCTCTGGAGTATAGGAGATGTCGACAATATCGCGTCCCGCCTCGACGGCGTTCGCCATTACTTGGAATCCGATTCTGCCCGGTAATGCTCCGCACACCAGATCCGCGTTTCGCATCATCTGCAGAGCGGCCTTTTTCTGGGAAATGTCGAGCCGTCGAGTGGTAATCTTCTCGACGCCTCTGAGCTTCTTCAGATTTTCTGGGCTAGCATCCGCTGCAATCACCGAATCAACCTCGGACTCTTTGGCCAGATCCCTCGCTATCTCGGAGCCAACTTTGCCACAGCCTACAACGAGAACCTTCAATGTGGTAGCCTCTGGCGATTCCTAGGGGTTCCCGGGTGGTGGCTGAGCAGGGGTCTGGCTGAGGTCAAGACAGTCCGACATGTTGTCTGAACTCGCATCTCGCTGGTTAAGTGTTGGAAGGTTGAACAGCGTCTCGCAGAATTTCACGAGACTAATGTGAGAGTGTGGTTGCTTCGAAATGTAACCCCTTTTCGCGTATGGACTCAGCACGAGGCAGCCGACCCGGGACCCAAGTCTGAACTGGGTTCCCTTGTAACTAGGTACTGGCTGAGTCTGGTTCCAGGTCTCAACGTTGGGTGGGTCGACATGGTCCCACCAGCCTCCCCAACAATCCCACGTGATGAAAACCACGCTGTTCGGCCACAAGCCTCCCTTGACCAATGCGTTGACTTGTGCGACAGTCCATTGTGAGCCCTGAGTCACGTTTCCGTTTCGCTGATTGCCCCCGTCGGGAGGGTGCTCATCAAACTCGGCAGGTGCGTAGACCCATGAGACGCTAGGAAGCTTCCCGGCAGCGGCGTCGATGGTGAACTGGTTCGAAGACGCCTGGTTCTTGCTACTGATTCCACTGATGTACTGGAAGAAGCTGGATCCCCCATAGCTTCCCCACGTAAGCCCGTTCTTCTCTAGATTGCCGGGTAGCGAAGTGGATATTCTCGACGGATCCCCACGCTTGGGGTTGTCTATGAAAGGTGAGTCTGCCGCGATCAGCATGAGATGATTTGGCCAAGACGGCCCTGTGACTGCAGTAAAGAATCGGTCGCAGAGCGTGAACTGTCTAGCGTATGCAAAGTACGCTGGGATGTCGGCCTCGACGAACTGTTGCTGGACGGCCGTTGTCTTCCGGGTCAGCCATGCGCCATGGCTGTGGTTCGGGTCCTTCGTTGGTGGGTTTGGTGATCGGGGCATTGTCATGCCGTCGGCGCCGGGAAATGTGCCGAAGTAGTTGTCGAAACAGTGGTTCTCCTTTACGATGATCACAACGTGCTGGATCGTCTGGCCGGACAGGCTTTTGACTCGCATCTCTGTTCTTGGCATGAACCTATTACTGGAACCGA
>JAJPJY010000001.1 GCA_021323995.1 bacterium
CAGAACAAGATCATCATGAAGCAGAACGAGCTCATACTGCGCGAGCTGGAAACGAGACCAACTCCAGTTAGAACAAAGTAGACACGTCCCCGATCCTATTCCCGGTCTTTCCGCACCCAGGAATTCTTTGGTCCCGGGGGCCGGACTTCCACAGGATATCTCCTGTTTTGAACCGGCGACAATCCGGCCGGGCTCAATGCCCTGTCTCCGGTTTCCATTGTTAGCCCGGAAGGCTGAGTTTGAATGCGCGCACTGGGCGCACACCTACAGCGTCTCCGTCGCTCGAAGGCGACTCGGAAGCTCTTCCAGGCTGAGCTACCCCGGGGACCAAGGCCGACCGGGTCCGATTGGTTAGTTAAGACTTGTCGGGGGAGGATTGGTGGTGGTTCTCACGTATCCAGCGAGCCAGGTCGCGGAGAGCAATATTTGACGAGACGTCGATTACAGGGACCTCCATGTTACCAACACGGATCATAGTATTGTATTTCGTCATCGGGGCGTGTGAGACATTGGAAGCGTAGATCTTTCCCTTGACATACTCGTCTGGGAGAGCTTCAGGCTCGACGAAATCCGCCAGAAAGACTACTCCTTCGGCCCAGTACAATGCCATGGGCTGACCGGAGACGTTCATGACGAAGGCGATCATGGAAGCGAGGTTCTGTTGAGAGTTGAAACTCGTCAGGCCGGTTACCACTATCTCTTGAGGGGGAGAATGAATAATCGAAACCAAAGATATCCGAGTAAGCCCTCATTCTTTTGGATGTTAAGCCTTGGCAGGAGAACAGAAACGAGCTCATTCAGGTTCTTGTGAACGATGAAGAGTTCCACCTGGTTCTCATCGAGGCTTACAGGAGCTCGCTGAATCGCCGCGCCCCGTTTGTGCGAACAAGAGTGACTCATCACTCCAAGTGGGTACTTGGAATCATATGCGAATACTCAGCCGGTCGTCTGACGTACCTATGGTTCTTCCCGAGCTCTGTTCTGCTCAGGCTGGTGGGAAGGGAACACAATGGAATTCACTTGTGTTCACTATGGTCCAGATTATGGTCATCGTCGAATGTGTAACATGTGAGGACACACCGAATACAAGTGCACACAGGCTACGCCAGTCCGCGTACAACTGGGGAGTTACGCATATATGCTACGCGGGAGGAATCTGATCCAACCATGTTGAGAAGCTATCAGTTCAAAAACAAGACAAAGAGCGTCACTAGAACCGTCCGTATAGACGAGGACATCGACTATCAGCTCGAGAAACTCGCCCACGAACAACGAGTAAGCGTGAACTACTTCGCCAACCAAGCCCTTCGAAAATTCGTCGAATGGGATGTCTTCGCCGACAGACTCGGCTTCGTCACACTACCCTCGGACATTTTCGAGAAGCTTGTTGGCTTCGTCACTGACGAACAAGCCAAGGAGCTAGGACTCTGGTTCGGCAGAAACCTCGCCAAGGACCTGATAGCCTTCCTGTTCAAGAGAGTTGACCTTGAAACCTCCGTACGAGCCCTCGAACTCCTGGGTCCAAGATATGGTAAGGCATTCAGGTTCGAATACACAAACGACGGACACCTAACGACCGTAATATTGAATCACGGATTCGGACGAAAAGCATCACTGTTCTACGGCGAAGCAGTCAAAGCACTCCTCAAAGACTTGGTCAATACCCAAGTCGAAATTGGAATGAGCGAGCACCAAGTCTTCGCGCAAATAGTAGGTCCTAACGAATTTCGGATCACCCTCGCACCAACCAGCGCTCCACCCCTCGCCGCCCTCCAGAAACAATAGAAATCGTCACGCACGTGTAAAGACCCTTACTGAGGGTCTTTTCTTCTATTTTTCCAATGAACTGGTTAGAGCTCAATCCAGCCGCTGCCGTGCTTCAGGAGTCTCCCTTTCGAAGACCCTAAGTCCTTGTTGCTCGCAACAATTTGGACCCTCGCCACTGAGAACTAGCGACAAGAGCTCCTCAGAAGCAGCTGACTTCTCGATCGTCGTCCTTCTTTTCGTCATAGACCTGGGAGTTCTTAGATGACTCCTCATCACCATTCTGTGGTCGAACTACTCCTAGTGATGTTGCTCTGATGTCAAGTTCGTATCCAGTCTCTACAGCCTGACCTCTCTCGTTCTTCTCGTATGTTATAATATAGAACCGGTGGCAGTCCCGGCACATTTGGATGTTGACCTTTGTCAGATTGTGAGCATGTTTTTCTAGAGTGGTCGCAGACGCCTAGAGTGACCCCCTACGGTTACGGCAAGTCTCCGAACAAATTCTGGTTTTCCATTTCATCAACTGCCTCTGATGCTAGGCTCCGGGTGCAAGTTAACGAGCTGTTCACGTATCGGCAGCGCTTCGATTGAAGGGATTTCGACACGGACTGTGCGGTCTTCTTCGAGTGATCTCTTGGATGACTCCAGGAGTCGGACAACGCTAGCTCCTAGGGTTCCGTTCGCAATGTTCGAATAGGGCTCGTTTGATGAACTGTGTTCGATGCAGCTAGCGAAGTGAAGTATTTCCTCCCTGAGAGTATTGTTGGGAACCACCATTACTGGTTCCGCTCCGTCGCTTCTCTGCAGAATTAGTCGCTGGTTGAGGCAGTCCAGTCTGGCGGCGCCTCCACTACCAACTACACTTACATCTCGATGTTTTTCAAAGTCAAGCCAGCTCAATGCTATG
>JAJPJY010000106.1 GCA_021323995.1 bacterium
ATGGCAGGAGCCTCTGCCGTCCAAATAGGAAGCGCGGTCACGACGAATGGATTAGGCATTTTCCGAGATGTGACCGTTGGCATGGCAAAGTTTCTGGAAATGAAAGGATTGGGTTCGATACGTGATCTCGTCGGGACGGCAGCATCCCATGCAATTGCCATAGCGCCCTAGGCTATATTCCTCGAAGTACGATGAAGAGGTAGAATGCGACGATTGCAGCGGTGATCATAACAAAGTTTCTGGTTCTCACACGTGATATCTTCTTGTAACTGACTGCACACTTGTCGCTGCAAAACTCCTTACCCATATCGATAGGCGTCCCGCAAGCTTTGCAGTGCCGATGTTTAGGGAAAGAGACTGGCTCTGGTCGTTGGTATTTGGACAAGACTCACATCAGGTTTTGGAATATACTGGCGAGAACCGTCTTGTCTCAAGATACTTGCCAAGAATCGTCGCAGCCTGTTCCAATACGTTCTGATCGTGTTTCGTGAATGCGGAAAGACGGTTGCTATCGATGTCAATCTCTCCAATTACTTCGCCTCTCGTACCTTGTATCGGGACCACTATCTCAGACCGCGTCGATGGAAAGCACATCAGATATCGTGGATCCTTGTTGACATCAGGAACAATGATCGTTTCAGCTTGCTTCGCTGCCAGCCCGCAAATGCCTTGACCAATGGGAATTCGCACGTGCTCGGTTTCACCCTCTCCCGCGTAGGCTGTCAACACTAAACTATCATCTTTCACTAGATAGATCCCAAGCCAGTCATAATGTTCAGAGATCCTCTTGAGGATTTGAACAATACGCGTTAGTCCATCGTCTAAAGACACTTTTGAGATCGTAGCTCTCAACTCGGCCAAAAGTTGCGAGTCATTTACAGCCTGCTTTATGGAAACCGTGGGCTCGGTCATTGGCTACGGACTCGTTCTAGGGTTATTATATCGTTATTAGATCTGTTTTGTCGCGATCATTCTCTTGAATAAGATAACGTGGCTCGATTGGGGACAAGACGCTTTCGAAAAAGCGCGGTCCTCAGGGAAGCCCATCCTCCTCGATATTACAGGATCCTGGTGCCACTGGTGCCACGTAATGGACGAGACTTCCTATTCCGACCCGGTCATTGTCAGCACGATCAGCAAGAGCTTCATCCCTATCCGAGTCGATACTGACCGAAGACCCGACGTCAACCGTCGCTACAACCTCGGCGGCTGGCCGACAACTGCCTTCCTTGACAGCGACGGTAGGATAATCACTGGTGGGACCTACATTCCTCCCCAACAACTTAGGGAAGTTCTTCGCTCTGTTCTCGACTTCTATTCGACGAACAAGGGGAAGGTTCGGAGTAAGCTTGAGCCACGACGACTCCCTGTGCCGAGGGACGAATCCGTCTCGGAGAAGATTACTAGAGATATCGCTACAACGATAGCTGTCAATTTCGACATTGATTATGGAGGGTTCGGTTCCGAGCCAAAGTTTCCTCACCCAGAAGCTCTGGATTATGCGCTCCTAAGATATCGATACCAGGGTGAGAAGGAGATGCTCACAGTGGTCACCAAAACCCTGGACCGAATGGCTTCAGGTGGAATGTACGATCAAGTGGAGCAAGGATTCTTCCGTTACTCAACTACCCGAGACTGGTCAGTTCCCCATTTTGAGAAGATGGCAGAGGACAATGCAAAACTCCTCATTGTCTATCTTCACGCTTTCCAACTGACAGGCAAGGCGTTGTTCCGGGACAAAGCCGAGGGAATCATAGGATATGTTCAAGCATACTTGTCCGATCTTGAAAACGGCGGTTTCTTCGGAAGCCAAGACGCGGACGAACAGTACTACTCTCTCAACCTTGCTGCAAGGAAAAACCGCAAACCTCCAGCAGTCGACAGAACTTTGTACACGAACTATAACGCCGTCCTAATCTCATCGTTTCTTCTGGCAAGTACAGTATTGGAACAGGAGGAGTTAGGTAAGTTTGCGCTAAAAGTTCTGGACCGGATCCTGAGTCTAGGCAAGGAAAGCTCAGCGCCTTTCCATTATTTTAGAGACGGGGAAGGGGCTATGCTCAGCGGTTTCCTGGTAGACTACGGAACGCTGGTCAATGCTTTACTTGACGCGTACGAGTTCTCGGCTAAACCCGCATATTTGGAGAAGGCTCTCAAGACAGCTGATCAGTGCATTGAGAACTTGAACGACAAAGACCATCAAGGATTCTACGACATTCCATTATCAGAATCCAACCTAGGCGAATTGAAAACCCGGGATAAGCCAATCGACGAGAACAGCATTCTCGCAACGGCTCTTCTAAGACTCTCCTGGATCTCAGGCCTCGAACGCTATTCAAAAATCGCTAGAGAGACTCTCGACCTTTTCAACCAAGACTACGAAAGATATGCGATCGCCGCATCAATCTACGGATTGGCCGTGGACTCATACCTTAACGGCCCAATCGGAATTACAATTGTCGCTGGTTCAAAGTCTAAAGAGTTCATGAAACTCAGGAACAGTGCCCTTAAGGTATACTCGGCCAGACGATACCTGTTATACCTGAACCCGACCAAAGACTCTGAGAGAATCTCAATACTCGGATACAACAAAACCACACCTGCCGCCTATGTCTGCGTAGGCAAGACCTGCGGCCCACCAATCCAAGACCCAACCCAACTTGAACCTTCAGTAACTTCCTTGCTAGAAGTCAAGCCACTAACCAGTTGAGAGCCGCTGCGATCAAGTAATGCTCATACCTGTTTGTGACTAACAAACTAGCGATACAGTCACGGTCTTGGCGACACCCGATCTAATAATCTACAACGGCCGAATATATCCGACGGTCTACCCTCACGCACGTTTCGAAGCTCTTGCAATCTGGAAGGACGTAGTTACAGACCTCGGATCCGATCGAGACATTCTCAATCTGAAAGGACCACAAACAGAAAAGAAGAATCTCCACGGGGCGGTGGTTCTGCCAGGATTCTGCGATTCCCACATCCATCTCCTAAACTATGGCATGTTGCTTCGGACCCTCGACCTGTCCCAGGTAGGGTCAATCCAAGAATTGAAGAAGCGCGTAGCAATTACAAGTTCAAGAGAAAAGGAAAACAGCTGGATTCTGGGACGCGGATGGGACGACGAGAAACTTCGAGACGATCGTTACCCTAACAGACACGATCTTGACGAGGCAACGTCACACCCAGTCTTACTAAAACGAGTCTGCGGCCACGTAGCGGTTGCCAGCTCGAACGCCCTCACCTCTGCTGGAATCAGCGAAGCCACCCCGGACCCTGAAGGAGGGATCATAGTCAGGGACTCCAATGGCGTGCCCGACGGCGTTCTCAAGGAGAGGGCTATAGAATTGATTGAGAGAGTCGTGCCACGGTCGGCCTACGAGACACGGAAGGCACTGATCACTGCCTCGAGACAACTGGTCAAGCTTGGGATTACATCTCTTCACTGTATAGTGAGCGAAGCGAACGAATTGGCCGAGTTGCGAAAGCTCAAAGCAGGCGGAGAAATTCTTCAGTCTATCTATGCCATCGTACCTCTGGCGCTGCTCGACCAGTTGACCGAACTAGGTTTCTCGACAGAAAAGGGGCCTGAGGGTTTTCGTATTGGAGGCGTGAAACTGTTTCTAGATGGTTCTCTCGGGGCTCGAACAGCCGCGCTTAATGCTCCATACAGCGACGAGCCAGGGTCGAGTGGAATGCTAACCATGAATCGGGAGCATCTTGAACGGGTCGTGGTCAAGGCAAGAGAAGAGGGATTTCAGCTATGCATTCACTCGATTGGAGACAGGGCTGTGGATATTGCAACTCAAGTCTTGGACGCCTCGTTCAATGCTCGGAATTGCAGGGAGCGAAGGCACAGGATCGAGCATGCCTCCTTGGTAACCGAAGAGTCGATTCAAAAGATGCGAAGATTGGGAGTCATTGCTTCTGTGCAGCCGAGGTTCATCTATTCGGACTCGTGGGCGAGTCAAAGGCTCGGTCTCGAGAGGCTACCGAACCTGTATCCGTTTGGGACGCTGACAAAACATGGAGTTGTCTTGGCAGCTGGTTCTGACTGTCCCGTAGAGGATCCGAATCCGTTTGAGGGAATTTGGTCCGCAATCACTCGCCCGGGCTTGGATAGCAGCGAAGCATTAACAGTAATGCAGGCTCTGGCCGCTTATTCTAGAAACGCGGCTTACGCTTCTTTCTGCGAAGACACTAGGGGAACATTAGAGCCTGGGAAGATTGCGGATATGGTAGTGGTTGACCGAGATCCCTTTGAATCCCGCCCAGACTCGATCAGGGAAACGAAGGTAGTAGCGACGATAATCAGTGGAAAAGTAGTCTCCTAGACCCTATCAGGGTGCTCGGAGGGCAATAGGACATCGTGAGGTCTGGCCTCCTCTGCTCCTGAATTAGTAATCCCGGCGAGTCGAGCCTTCTCCCAGAGCTCATGAATAGTCCGGGCTCCCGAGTATCCCATCGAGGCCTGCAGTCCGGCGACCAGTTCCTGCGTCACGACACTGACCTCTCCTTTGTAGGGAACCCATCCTTCAACTCCTTCAGGTAGACCCTTTGAGGGTTGCGCGTAACGGTCGGTAGCTAACCTCTTGGCCATGGCTGATGGGCTACCCATCCCCCTGTACTGCTTGTAGTACCTGCCTCCGATCGTAATCAGAGTTCCAGGAGCTTCCTTTGAGCGAGCGAAGAGATTACCCATCATTACGGACGAAGCTCCGAGAGACAATGCGACCGCAGCGTCACCCGGACCCCTGATGCCACCGTCTGCGATGATCGGAAGCTTTGATCCGTAGGTTCGCACAGCATCCGCCACCTGAGCTGTGGCATAGACTGTCGGCGATCCAGCCTTGGTCGCTTCCATCGTCGTGCAGATGGAACCGGACCCGATTCCGACTCTAAAACCTGCCACTCCGTCCAGTTTCGTCAGAATGTCTTCCGCCGCGCTGTAGGTGCCTATGCTTCCTACGATGACATCAGTCTCGACCTCCTCGAGAATCTTCTTTGTCGCAGCAAACACGTTGGCATTGTGAAAGTGAGCCACGTCGATTACAAGGATATCTGCAAACTCACTGAGCTTCTTTGCCCGCTTAAGGTCGAAAGGGGAGACCGCGGCGCCGCAGAGAAGCTGCCCCTTTTCGTCTCTTGCTGCATTTGGAAATCTGCCCCTAAGAAGAATGTCCTTTATCGTCATGAGACCTCTGAGACGACCTTCCTTGTCGATCAGAGGCAACTTCTCTACCCGATGTTTGTGAAGTATCTCCTTTGCGCCTTCGATATCGGTGTCAGCGGGAGCGGTGATGACCTTCTTTGTCATGACATCGCTGGTCAGAAGACTGGGGTCGGCAAATCTCACGTCTCGTCCGGTCAAGATGCCGACAAGATGCTCGCCCTGGACCACTGGAAGTCCGGAAATGTTGTGTTTCTGCATCAGTTCGGTTGCATACTTGACCGTCTCACTAGGGCTGATGGTTATGACGTCTTTGATAATCAGCGACTCGGCGCGTTTGACCTTCCTCGCCATTTCAGCCTCTTCTTCGATAGTGCAGTTCCGATGAAGGACTCCGAGCCCTCCTAAACGGGCGAGAGAGATGGCCATATCGCTCTCGGTAACAGTGTCCATAGGACTGGAGATGAAGGGAATATTGATCGAGTGGTTCAGAGAAGCTTGGGTCGACATTTCGACCTGGCTGGGTTCAACCTCAGTCCAACCAGGTAGAAGAATTAGGTCCCTGAATGTAACGGCGACGTCCGAATCCCTGAACTTCGCCCTGAATCCTTTGTCCGACGCCATAGATTCATTATATAACCGGAATATTTGAACCTCGCTCCCGATAGTTGTTGAGCCTCGTCAAGGATCGAGCTCTCGCTCCATCTGGACGCGTGAAGATAGAGTGGGCCCGAGACAATATGCCAGTGCTGGCAAGAATCTCCAAGCGCTTTTCCGCGACTAGAGTCTTCAAAGGCCATAGAGTTGGCATGTGTCTTCACCTCGAGGCCAAGACCGCGGTATTAGCTGAAGACTTCTTGAAAGCTGGTGCTGACGTGGCTATCACTGGAAGCAATCCACTCTCGACTCAAGACGATGTAGCCGCAGCATTGTCTGAGACAGGAGTTCATGTCTACGCTTGGCGTGGAGTCTCAGAACAGGAGCACAGGTCGAACGTTGCGAAGGTACTCAGTTTGAAACCTGACATTTTAATTGACGATGGAGGGGAACTCTCTATCACCGCCCATTTGAAAGGCTCTCGATGGCTCGACGAAATTATTGGAGCCTGCGAAGAAACAACAACCGGAGTCACACGGCTGAAGGCAATGGAGAAAGCGGGTCGTCTCAAGTTTCCTGTCATTGCAGTGAACGATGCCTACACGAAGTTCCTCTTTGACAGCAGATACGGAACTGGACAATCAGGTCTAGAGGGAATCATGCGCGCCACGAACCTCTTGCTAGCTGGCAGAACCGTCGTTGTGGCAGGGTTCGGTTGGGTCGGACGAGGCGTTGCACAGAGAGCGAAAGGGATGGGTTCACGGGTCATAGTCACGGAAGTGGATCCTGTAAGGGCGCTCGAAGCACTCATGGAAGGATTCGACATAATGCCGATGGCAGATGCCGCCGCGGTAGGAGACTTGTTCATCACCGCAACTGGCAATACCAACATTATCACTGCGTCACACATGACGGTCATGAAGGATAGAGCGATCCTCTGCAATGTCGGACACTACGATGTTGAGGTCAGCGTAAGGGACCTTGAGCGAATATCGAAGGGAAAAACTAGGGTGAGGCCAGAGGTCACGGAATACAAACTGAAGTCAGGTAGGCGGCTGTACTTACTCTCTGACGGTCGGCTAGTAAATCTCGCCGCGGCAGACGGACACCCGGCCGAAGTCATGGACATGAGTTTCGCCGGTCAAGCCTTGTCAGCGGAATATCTTCTCAAGAACGGCCGCAAATTGGCATCCAAAGTCATTCGCGTTCCCCAGGAGCTGGATCTTCAGATTGCTCGTTGGCGGCTCGAAGCTTTTGGGAAAAAGATCGACACTCTGACAAAAGTGCAGCGTCAGTACGCCCAATCGTGGCAACTTTGAGCAGCCCGCACAGCATCCTGCACTAAGCCGCACACCCGCGGTCCCGGCCAGAGGAGACGCGTTCTGAACGCAACCTCGTCAAATCGACCAGACTGGATGGCATGATCTTTGCTAGTAACCGATAACACTTCTTGGAGAACTCTAGATCCGGCTCTTCACTTCAGCGTAGCGTTTTACCTGATTTTCGTCTAAAGCTAATTAGTTCTGACGCCCGACTTTCGACGCCCCGGAGGTTGTGGGGTGCCCTTTCGTTTATTCGGTTCAAAGTCTTTCCATCGAGTGCACGCCAAGACTCGCAGAAAGTTCCCACTTCCGTCTTGGGCTCTCGCTCTGGTCATAATCTTCGGCTTCTGGGAGACGATCTCGGTTTCTGGAATCGTCTCCAGCACCGA
>JAJPJY010000149.1 GCA_021323995.1 bacterium
CGAGCAACGGACCAATGACGGCCATTCGCGTCTTGCCTCGAATCCTGTGTAAACCCCTAGCATATGTGAGAATTCTCAGCGCTATGGCTCCAGCCGATACGAGGAAAAAGTAAGGTGAGAGCAGAGAGAATACCAGCCCTGTGGCGATGACAAACGAGAAGAGGATCATTTGTAACCTGTTCATTGCTCTGCCTGTTAGAGCTTTGCTATTGGTGATTCCTTTGATTGATGATCTCCGCCTTCTGACCAAAACTCCTGCTTGGGTCATTCCATAGACGAATAGTTTCTTCAGAATTCCTCCGAGTGTTGATTCCTTGTTGCCAAATCCCAATCTATAGCTGATTGAGTCCAGCCTTACAAGCCTGTATCCTCGGCTTCGAAGCTCGCTACTCAGGACTTGGTCTTCACCGGAGCTCCGGAAGTGGGCGTCTGGGAATCCTCCAATGCTTTCCACCGTACTCTTCCGGAAGAGGTCGCATTTGTGCTCCGTGAATGTCACATCCTGAGTTCCGTCGTCTCCGTGACTTATTTCGGAGAGGTGTCCGTTTGCCACCACGAACAGCTTTTCCCGGTCAGAAAGTTTGTCGATCTCGTAGATCCGCCGCCCTGTTACCGCGGCTATCTCCGGATTTGTTTCAAGAGATTCGACTGCTTTTCTCACGTAATCCTTGTCTAGGATTTCGCAGTCTTGATGGACGATCTGGATATACTCGCCTCTCGATTCTTTGATGCCCTCATTGAGGGTGTAGCTGAGGCCTTGATTAGCGGAATGACTAATTATGCGTACGTTTGGTCTGCCCCCGATTGTATTCTTGACAACATCTAACGACCCGTCGGTGCTCCCGTCATCGACTATGATAATTTCAGATGAACCAAGGTCTTGTTTCAGAACAGAGTTGAGACACGTCGGCAGCATCTTTTCTCCATTCCAGACTGGGACGATAATGCTGGCCGAGGGCATGGCTTTGTCTGAAGGTCGTCGTTGGTCTTCACGCCACAAAAAGGTTGAGTCGATCATCGATGGGACCAGAGGTTACAACGCTTCGCTTTGAGTGCAGCAGGTCGCCCGATATGAGTTTGATATGTCTAGACTGGACGTATCGACTTCCAACTTAGTCCCAGTTTTTTCAAGAAAGTCTCAGGATTTCCTTATCGTCCAATGGATCGCTAAGGTAGTGGGGCGCTTTTGTGAATGGGTTAATTGACCAGATAAGAGAGATTCGCGTCAACTGCTTCGCTTCGAAAATAAAATCGCAACGAATTAGGGAATCATGTTAACGGGATATGGGCACATTTCATTTCAATAATTCAATGTAATAGAAGATTGTTGTGACTGTCAAACTGAAGCGAGAGGTTGGGAATATGCCATGCTGGTCCCGAATTACCGGGCCCAGCAGAAACTACTATTAACCGAGGAAGGGTCGAAAAACCCACTAAAGGACACGCCTTGCCATGGCTAGGGCTGTTTTTCTTGACCGCGACGGAGTTCTGACTCGGGAACGATCCGATTATGTGAAGAAACCCGAGGAGCTTGAGATCCTTCCTGGCATTTATGAGCCGCTCAGGGAGATCAGAGAAAAAGGATTTCGTATTGTAATTGTAACAAACCAGTCAGTTATTGGCCGAGGGCTCACCACGCACGAGGAAATGGGACGGATACATGAGAAGCTACGCTTCGAGCTGGAGAGACAAGGTTGTACCGTAGATGCTATCTACTATTGCCCTCACGTTCCAAGTGAGGGTTGCGATTGTCGCAAACCTGAACCTGGTATGATAATCAGAGCCGCTAGTGATCTCGGAATTGATCGAAGCCGTTCATGGATGATAGGGGACAAGGAGATTGATTTGGAAGCAGCGAGGAGGGCCGGGTGTCGCGGTATTAGGGTGCTGACGAACAGCGACCAACTTGCTAATGCGGTACATATCATTCTCTCGACAGAAGATTCAGGATTGCAGGCAGGAGGTTCCTGATTCTGGAGGTCCGTGCTAGAGCGCCTCTAAGGGTCAGTTATGCTGGGGGAGGAACTGATGTTCCCCCATATCCCTTTCAGATGGGAGGGGTCGTATTGTCCTGCACGATCAAAAGTTACGCCTACTGTTCGCTTTCTCCGCGAGAAGATGGTAGGATCACTATCACTCAGGAGAACCAGGGTCTGAAGGCAACCTATGACCATCTGAGCGAACTGCAAAGAGGTGGAGAGATCGAGTTTGTCAAGGCTGTAGCATCACGGTTTGCGCAAGAGTCAGGATTCGACGCAACTCTAAGGTATGACGAGCTCCCCGGCACTGGGCTCGGATCCTCTTCTGCGCTATGCGTTTCGCTCGTGGGGGCGTTTAGAGAATGGAAAGGAAATTCGATGACTGACTATGACATCGCTAACCTTGCTTACGAGGTCGAAAGAAAAGATGTTGGCATACCCGGTGGTATGCAGGACCAGTACGCTTCCACGTTCGGTGGATTCAATCTTATCGAGTTCAAGAGAGAGACGACAATCGTAAATCCTCTCCGGATTAGTCGTGAGATTCTTCATGAGATGGAGTACAACAGTCTACTCTGCTTCACAGGAACGACCAGGAGGTCAGGAGGAATTCTCAAGCGACAGATCGAATCTTATGAGAGTAAGAATCCAAGAGTTCTCGACGCGTTGGAACAAATGAAGACCCTTACTTTTGAAATGAAGGACCAGCTGTTGATGGGCAACCTAGCCGAGTTTGCCAAGCTCTTGAACATGGAATGGGAATTAAAGAAACGGCTTGACCAGGGAATTGCCACAGAGGAAACCGACAAGCTTCTCATGGTAGCACGCGAAGCTGGAGCGCTGGGCGGAAAGTTGCTAGGCGCAGGGGGAGGAGGCTTCATGCTCTTCTATTGCGAACCGGGAAAACAGGTCCGGGTCAAGAACGCCGTCGAGGCACTGGGTGGACAGACGTTTCCCATCCGATTTGACAAGGACGGGCTCCAGACATGGCGCAACGCAAAGTAACTGAGAAAACGAACATGGCACGACCTCGATTGCAGAACACGTCTGACAGCTACTCTTGGAAAACCGACCTAGCCCGTAAAGAAATCCGGGAAAGCATTGAGGCCAAAGAGAGACTTGGCAGTGAGTGCATGGAAGATATCATTGGCGTTGGTGAGCTGATTATACGGGCACTGAGGGATGGCCGGAAAGTCGTGTTCTTTGGAAATGGAGGCAGTGCCGCCGATGCCCAGCACTTGGCTGCGGAATTTGTTGGAAAGTTCTCCAAGATCCGCCGTCCCTTGAGAGCTATCGCTTTAACCACCAACACTTCAGTCCTGAGTGCAGTAGGAAATGATTTCGGATTTGACGAAATCTTCTCCCGACAAGTTGCAGCACACGTTGACGAAGGCGACATTGTCGTGGGCATTAGCACGAGCGGTCGCTCGAAAAACGTGTTAAACGGAGTCATAGAGGCCAGAAGACTTGGAGCGAAGACTGTCGCGCTAACTGGTGGTTCTGGGGGAGATCTGGTCCAGTCGTGCGATTATCACATAATGGTGCCGTCAACTAATACCCAGAGAATACAAGAGTGTCACATCCTTATCGGTCACATTCTATGCGGGTTGGTGGAAGCCAGCTTAGCTGAACCTGTTAGAGTCCATCTTCCGTCGACGACAGCCGAGTGACCGCTCAGCTTCGACGTATGATTTACAGAGGATCCTAAACGGATCATAAACGTTTCTAGAGAAAATTGTTCTCGGAATGGCTTTGCAGTTCGACTTGCAAATGTAACTACAGGTAGTTTGGTTTTCCACACAATCCTTAAAGTCAGGGTTCGAGACTCGAACCCATATCTGGATAGCAAGAGCATTACATGGTGGTCCGGCCGATGGTTTCCCGTTTACTAAACAGTTTGAAAACTCTATTCGAATTGGCGCTTGGGCGGTTCGTCGGTGCAAACGAATCAGCTTCAAGCGTAACTAGATTGTCTAGAATAGGTCTCGCGCTCTCAGGGGCATTCCTTGTCGTTGCCGGCTTAGTCATCCTGTCGCTCGAACCCTTCTCGGCATGGGCCATCGGGTTGGCTACTGGGATCCTAGTGTTCGGACTGTTCAACATGCTTTCCGGACTCGGAAAGAAGTTGACCATGATCCGGTCGAACCAGCTATCGCTAGTCGGCTATCTTGCTGCTGTAATCGCGTTGTACGCGATATTGTACAGGTTCCTTTTCGCGGGCTATACCACCGATACGATCGTCGGAACTTACTTAGGTGTAGTGAAAGCCGCCCAGTTACAGAGTCCTTATGGTTTTTCGATCAAACCTCTAATGGACTACTTCGGCTTCTCTCCATCATACTACACTCCGGGAATAAATGGGACCTTCGATTTCCACCTCGCGTATCCATCTCTAAGTTTTCTCTCTCTACTTCCCTTGTACTTGGCCGGTTTGCATGACATCCGTGACGCGGTTTTCCTGTTCTATATCGCTTCACTGCTCTTGATATTCGGACTGGTTCCGGCCCGCTTGAAGAGTATCAGCCTAGCGCCATTCGGTCTGTTTCCGTTCGTTATCGCCAGCAGCTGGACGGATAGCGTGTGGGCATTCTTCCTTGTACTAACCGCATTCCTATGGTATCGTCATCCCAAGGCCAGCTGGACCAGTTTCGGGCTCGCAGTCGCAACCAAACAAGTCGCGATTGTTGCTGCACCCTTCCTTCTCATTCGTCTCTGGCATGAGAGATCAGGGTCGAGGGCACGATCCTTCGCTTCCCTACTGGGGTTAGCATCCGCTGCTTTCTTGCTTCCCAATCTTCCTTTCATGCTAGCTTCGCCCAGCAGTTGGTGGGCTGACGTTGTTGCTCCTTACTTGCCTAGTGCTATAGGACAAGTTCCAGGAGGAATAGGCCTCTCGAACATCCTCCTCGACCTCGGCATAGCACTTCCCTCGTCATTCTATCTGATCCTGATGTTAGGGACTTCGACCTTTCTTCTCTACACATATTCTCGCCACTATCGTGGACTGAATAGTCTGGTCTTCGCCTTCCCGATCGTTCTGTTCTTCTTTTATTACCGTTCGTTCCCGAACTATATGGCATACTGGACCTTTCCACTAGTACTCGACATATGCCGGCTCGGGGGTCCAAACATCAAACTCGTCTTCGCGAACATCGTGAAGACTCTCTCTTGGCGCCCATCGCCAATGTCGTTCTACAGACCGTTCCGCCAACGACTGACACCATCCCTAGTATTGTTGATGATTCTAACGACCGCTCTGGCAGGAGTCTCTGGAGCATACATCTCTCAAGCTACTAATCCCAGAACACAGATTCAGGTCAATGCGGCGACCGATCCGGACAGCATTGGCTCAGTTACCCAGATCAATGTGACGCTTGGAAATGTGTTGACTACACCGGTGTATCCGAACTTTTTCGTGAAATTTAGCCCGTTGCCTTTCTACTGGACCTATAACGGGGCGGGTCTTCTAGGGGCAGGGGCGGAACGGTCGTATGTCATTACCGCTCCAGACGCATACGCAGCGGTGCCTGCCGGCGATATGTTCCACATCATCGTCTACGACAACCTGACCAATCAGCTGCTTGGAGAGTCAACCGCTTCAAAAGCGGTCATCCAGACCCCGTCAGTTGCCAACCCGGCTCTAAGGTGGTGGGTGCTTGACCAGAGCGCCGGCAAGAAGTCGCCCTTTGACTGGAAACTATCTCTGAACAATATTGATCCGACAACCTCATCTGGCATAAGCCCGCTAGGCGTCAACGGGACGAAAGGGCTAGCGTTCACTCTAAACAACACCTCGGCTCTCGGCTCTCTCGAACAAATAGTAGTGTCGCAGAAGCTACTCTTCAACTCCACAAAGGTCCAAGTTGGATTAAACCAGACCCTAGCCACAAATCTGGCAACCAAGTCGATACTGTTTGCGAGCGTCACGGATGGGATTCACACCGTCTACTACCTCTTCTCGAACACAGCGAGTCAACAATCAATTACCCAGTACGTCACCAATACGACCGTCATTGTTCCAGTCGCAATCTCACAATGGACCACGGTCACTCTTGACCCCGGGGCACTGTGGAGCACCCAGAGTTGGGGAACGCCACTACAAGTAACATTGACAATCACGCTGGAAACAGCGTCACCGGGGCTCTACTACGCCAGCCTGAACCAGATTGCCCCAGTCCCAGGGTAGGACTAGGCTCATAGTTCCGATGCTTTCTACGGCGTCTGAAGCCATTTATCCAGAAGACATCCGGAAGTTCTTCAAGGAATTCTGCAGCCTATGAAGGGGCTACTTCTTACCGGTGGACACGGTACGAGACTACGACCGTTGACCTATACCGGCAACAAGCACATGCTGCCGATAGCAAACAAGCCGATGCTAATGTATGGCTTCGACCAGATCAGAGCTGCTGGGATCAAAGAGATCGGAGTCATACTCGGACCCCTGCAAGAAGGGATTGTAGACGCTCTCGGAGACGGGTCAAAGTTCGGAGCAAAGATCACCTACATCAATCAACCCGACCCAAAGGGAATCGCACACGCAGTCATCATCAGTCGCGACTTCCTCGGAAACTCTCCCTTCGTAGTCCACCTCGGCGACAATCTCCTGAAAGACAGTGTCCCAGAACTATCACGGGAGTTTCAAAAGTCTGACTCGGACGCGACCGTCGTACTGACCAGAGTTAAGGATCCTAGCAGGTTCGGAGTAGTTCAGATTGAGAATGGGAAGATCGTCAAGCTCGTCGAGAAGCCGAAACAGTACATCAGCGACCTTGCCCTGGCTGGCGTCTACTTCTTCCGACAAACAATATTCCCGGCGATCGAGAAACTGAAACCGAGCTGGAGAAATGAGCTGGAGATTACGGAAGCAATTCAGAACTTGCTGGATGCGGGAGGCAAGATCACCTATCACGAAGTCTCGGGGTGGTGGAAGGACACTGGACGACCAGAGGATATTCTGGAAGCGAACCAGCTGGTCCTAAAGGATCTGAAGCCCTCGACAAAGGGCAAGATCGATGAAGAGGTCTCAATCTCGGGTAGCGTCGAAGTGGGAGAGGGAGCGGTCATCAGGAGAGGCGCGTCGGTAAGAGGCCCCGTGGTAATAGGCGAGTATTCAGAGATTGGAGGCGGAGCCTACATCGGACCCTACACCTCCATCGGTAGCCATGTGAAGATCCAGGGTGCGGAGATCGAGAACAGCATAGTTCTGGACGGTACAGTTATCGACTGTCGCGAGAGGATTGTGGATAGCATTATCGGCAAGAATTCGAAAATAATATCCGAACACGCCTATCGCCCAAGCGGACGAAGGTTCGTCGTGGGCGAGAGCACTTACGTTAGTTTGTAGACCGGGTTCATTGATAGTCTAGCTCTCGGATTCGGAGTCTATTGAATGATCTACCCGTCCGAAATTGGAACACTTGCTACAGCTTTGACAGTATCGGAGGATGCTTTTCTGCGGAGTAACACACGGAACTTGTCCACTATTTCCTTGACGCCTTCTTCCAGCGTGTGGTTTGGCTTGAAGCCATGTCGTTCGATCTTCGAACCGTCCAGCTCATAGGACACTTGATTCAAGTTGGGCGTGGGAGTAATGATTACTCTAGCCGCCGGGACCTCTCGTGTAATTACCGACGTTATTCGGTTCATCGACGCGTTCTCACCGATGACGTTGAAAATCTGGCCTTTCATCCCGGACTTGGTTAGCGAATAGATAAGAGCGTTTACAGAGTCTTGAACGTGGAGGTAGGGTCTCTTCTCGTTTTGAGCAGATTCCCATACAGTCAACGGCATTCCGATACACGCCAAGTAGGTGAACCGGTCAACCACTGTGTCGAAGCGCATTCCGATCGAATATCCAAAGACTGTGCCGAGGCGGAGGACTGTCGCATCTAGCCCGTGAAGTTTCGACGCATCGAGACACGCCTTCTCTCCCTGGAGCTTCGACTCGCCATATGGACTGATGGGCTTGCATGAGTATTCTTCGTCCACGACGCCTTTAGTGGGTCCGTAGACGCTCGCGGTTGAGGAATAGACGTACTTCTCAACGTCCGCCCTGACCGCATGTTCAACAACTTTTCGTCCGCCATTGACGTTTACGTCGAACGTGAGTTCCTTCCGTTCAAATGATAGTGGCGCGTTTGTGATCCCGGCAAGGTCGACCACCATGTCGACATCGACGAACGCTTTCTTCAAATCCCCTTCATTCCGAATGTCGCCCTCCAAGAACTCGAAACGCCCTTCTCTTGGGAGGTCCATTATTGACACGTACCTCTCTCGCAACATGCTATCCAAGACCCGGATTGTTCGGTCTTCGAATCCCGGGGTGACTGACAGATCCCGGATCAGCTGGGATCCGATGTATCCGGCGCCACCGGTTATCAGAACGACCATGCCTATCTAGAGTCAGAAGTGGTCAAGGTTCAAAAGGCTACTGTAGAGACCAGACGGTTGTCCTTGGAAAAACTACTCGTAATCGGGGACACTGGGCTGGTCGGATCCAAACTAGCCTCGATGGCTTCAAGCGCTGGCTTCGAAGCATATGGTACGCACAACGCCCGCGGTTCTCCCCTTCCTCATTCTACCGGTCTCGACATAACCGACCGGAACGCGACCATGCGACTCGTCGAAACTCTTCGTCCTTTGGCCATCGTCAATACAGCTGCGCTACACAATGTGGATTACTGCGAGACTCATCGAGAAGAAGCCGAAAAAGTCAATGTTGAAGGAACACGAAACCTTGCCGAGGCGGCAGCGAAGAACAATTGTCGATTGGTGCACTTGTCCACTGATTACGTATTTGATGGATTATCAGGTAATTACACGGAAGAGGACGATCCACATCCCCTCCACTACTATGCGCAGACGAAGCTAGACTCGGAGAGAGTAGCTTCAGAATCGCCCAGCTACGCGATCGCAAGGCCAAGCGTCATCTTCGGCTGGAATCCTCTCGAAGCCACAGGGGTCCCATCAAGCTCGGGCAAAACCATCAACTTCGCAATGTTCGTACTGGACAAACTGAAAAACAATCAAACTGTCAAGGCAGTTAGAGACCAGTTTAGCTCGCCGACTTTTGCCGATAATCTTGCCGAAGCTCTGCTCAAGCTGGCTAAACTCCACGCCAATGGAATTTTCCATACCGCAGGACGATCATGCATGAGCAGGTACGAGTTTGCTGTCAAACTAGCGGAACGGTTCGGTTATGCTTCGAATTTGGTGCAGCCCGTTCTTACAAGCGATTTCAAGCAACTTGCTCAACGCCCTAGGAACAGTTGTCTGAGAGTTGAGAAGGCAGAACGTACGCTTGGGATGCGATTCCTGACTGCAGAAGAAGGCATTTCAGAGATGCGTAACCAGATAGCAGTTCCAGAGAATTTGCGGGCATAGTCTCTATTTGTGGGGTGGCTTGTTCCAGTCGAACGGCGTCCCTGTTTTAGTATCCAGTATGGCAGGGTCGTTCCAAGGTCGGCGCTCCTCGTCAGGATTCTTCGCATCATACATTCTGTTAACGCAGTAGACAGTCAATGATGGTGCGTGTCCCACTGTCTTGGTGCCGTGCCAGTAGTGTCCTGGAATCCGAACGACTTGCAACCGATCACCACCCGTAACGATCTCGTCTAGTTGACCCTTAGTGGGAGATCCTTGTTTGTCGTCGTAGGCGCATATTTTCATGCTTCCTTTCAACACAATGAAGTAGTCAACTTGACCCCTGTTATGTCGATGCCAAGCTCTTATCATTCCAGGAAATGTAAACGACAAGTTGGCTTGGACGATCTTGTCCTCGCCAAGCAGTTCTGCCCAATCGCTCCGAAGGATTTCAGCGAAGAAGCCCCGCTCGTCGACATTCTTCTTCAGATCATACGTCTTAACACCGGGCAGCATTACGAGTCTCCGTTCTCGATTTCACCCTATTAAAAACGAATTTACGCTCATCGACTGGTTCCGTTTTTGAAGTAGCCATAGATGACGAAAGGCCTCAGACGAACTAGAGAATGTAAAATTGTGCGCTGAGCTGAAATACCCAGCTGCCTTCTCGCTCTTCCCGCTTGGATCTGGTAAGCCATAGAACGGGCAAGAGTCATTGTTCTTCGGTGTAGAACCGTCACCCGTCGGTCAAGTTTGACTTTGAAGCCCAACTTCCTGAGCCTGTTATCGAGGTCCGACTCCCACGCGTAGACATCTCGGAAGCCTCCGGCAGACTTCAAAGCTTTGATGGAGATTGCCCGGGCTCCACCCCTCGGCTGTTCCCCCAAGGGGGCAAAATGGTAGGTTAGCTCCCAGAGCCCAACGAGTCGGTTCAACGTACCTTTTGAGGAATCGGTTCTTACGAGAGCCGATGCCACTGCGTATCCGTTAAGATCTGAGAGAAGAGCCTCTAGGAGTCCCGAGGGAACGGTCATATCAGCATCGACCACAACCAGAACGTCCCCGACCGCTTTTTCCAGACCTAACTGCAAGTTCTCGGATATGCTGTTTCTCCAAGTCGAAACGCTCTTCTCGATAATTGTAGAGCGCGTCTTCTCCAGTTGCCGCTTCGCGATTGATACTGTATGGTCGGTACATCGATCAGCGACCAAGATGACAAGTTCGGGTGGGCTCGTCTGATTGAGGATTGACTGTAAGCACTCTTCGATGTAGTCTTCCTCGTTGTGCGCGCAGATCACTACCGTGCTACGGATCAATCGGAACGTACTCCAAGAGTCGCGGGGGTCAGGTGGCTATTAGGAACGTCTGGTGGTAGACAGTGGTTGCTGTTCGCGGGACCCTGAAATTTTCATAGCCGCAGGTTGAGAGGAGGTGCCTGATCGACTGAATATCGTCTGGCCGATGTATCTCTACGACAAGTTTTGGGTGACAGGCCTTCAATGTCTTGAGACTCCCTTCTAGTACGGGTAATTCATGACCCTCGGTGTCGATCTTAATCAGAGATGGCCGCGTTTCTAACTTGTCCAAGGTCTCCGTACGGACTTTCACGATTGTTCCCTTCAAGTACTCTTTGACTGGCTGGTCCAGTCCGCTTGAAGATGGCCGCTTTCCCTCGTAAAAAGTCGCAGTCCCCGTTTTGTTTGAAAGCGCAACTTGGTGTACTTTCACGTTCTTGACTTTGTTCAACGCTATGTTTGCTCGAAGTATTCTACACGTCTTTGGGTTAGGTTCAAACGCTATGACCTGTCGGTACATTCTAGATGCTCTGACGGCGTACTTGCCCACGTGAGAGCCGATATCTACAAAACAGTCTCCTGGGACGAGGATTTCATCCTCTAGCCACTTTTCGTGTAGTCCAAATGCTAAGTTGGCATCTGCCAACTTTGTGCTCCACTTGTAACCGTCTGGAGATTTCCAGTATGGAAGGAGCTGGCGTAGAGTCTTGAGCACTCTTCGGGTGGGCGCCGTTTCGCTTCGCACGAGTCAACCTGTTCGATTTGTAGTTCCTTAGCCATCAGTGCTCAATAATCTGTTCTAGAATCTGAGTTCGGAATCGCTCCTCAGAGAAGTGCTTCTCAGCATATTTCATCAGTCCGGGCAAAAGATCATCAAAGTCAGAGTTCAACGCCTGATTGACTAGTTCTTGGGCTTCTTCAAGAGTGTTGAATCTTAGTTGCTTGTAAGGCACGGTTTCCTTGCAACCACCGCTGTCTGCAACTAGAGGAATGCATCCCCCCATAATAGCTTCAACCGTGGCGATTCCAAAGTCTTCTCCTTTCATGGTGTGTAGGAAGACTTTGGAGTTCCAGATAATGGACCTGAGTTGAGCGAACGGAGTGTTGACAAGTAGAGTAACGTTTGCCAGATCGTGAGCACGCTCTCTGATTCTGTTGAGCAATTTCAAGGAGATCTGTTTCTTGGCGGTTCCACAAATCCTGAACATAACGTGCGGGAGTCTTGCGGCAATCGCTAACTGATCCAGATGGTTCTTCTCTCTAACGAATCGCCCTATCGTGACTACTCCCTGTCTTGCTCCTCGTTGAGTGTCTCTGAATCGTTCAAGGTCGACCGGAGGATAGATTGTTGTCGCGTTAACATTCCAGTTCATTCGGAGCCGTTCTCTCGTGAAGTTACTATTGCAGAGGAACTTTGCGTTAGGGCTGGTTCTGAGCTTCTTGACCGATCTAGCCATGTAGGCCATAAAGGGCCAGTAGTAGATCGGAGCTGTCCGCATCCGGAACATGTTCGGGACGGGACTGTGCACGTAGATTACCTGTCCCTTGACTTTGCCATTCAGGGGAGTGAAAACTGGGGAACCGCCCGTGTTTATGACAAGGTCATAATTTGATAGGAAGAAACTCGAGACTATTGTATGGAGCAATATCTGGTACAGGATAAACTTGGACAGTCTGAAATCGAAAATGGGTAGAGTTCTCAGGTTGAAGCTGCATGTATTACCGAACGTCTCTAGAAGGTCATTTTTGTTTATGTTCCGCATGGTGTAGAGGTCGGGCACCACGCCCTTACTGTTCAAAGACACAATGGTCTGTAGCGCGAGCCGTTCAGCCCCGCCCAGAGCATCCCAATATGAATGGATGATTGCCACTTTCGTCAAGGGAGTAGAGGGAAGACGATCCATTGTTGATGTTAAAGGGTCCTAGATCCAAAGTATCCCTCAAGAGGACGTCTTTTTTGTCAGTTGCAATGTATTACCAACGGTGACCTCGTTACCGACTTACCGCGAGACAAAAGCCGTCTTTGATGTAATCCTCCTCGTAGGAGGCGGGCTGACCAGCAGGTAGTCATAGTCGACCTGCGTTACTCTATGTTTGTGGCGAGAAAATAGACCAGTGACGCGATTAAGGGAGCCATGAATATGGCATCGTAGAAGACGAGAAAGCCACTCCCGATCAAAACCGCTAGCGCGGCCAGGTCTCGTCTAAGTTTGGGATTGGACAGGTCAGGCGTCCACACACCGAAAGCCCAAAGGCTGAAGCCGATCATAGCGAACATCGCTGCGATGTTGAAGAAGAGGGCCGGGAGGTAAGAACCTCCTATGGGCTTATCCTGAACGATGTAAGGGAGGTAGTTGAGGATCGGCCCGAACAGATAGGTCAGGATGACTACCTCGCCGATCCCATAAGCTCCCCAGATTATGGGAAGGACGAGTAAACGCTTCCGCACCGTGCTCAAGGCCACATTCTTGAATGTTGATATAAACGTTCATCGGCCTGCCATTCCAGATGAGTATGGGTTTCAGCTTCAGGCGGATATTATTCCGGAGTTGGTTCTATTTCAGAGTCGGCTACGGCACTTACGTCGCGCTCCTCGTAGGAATCGCGAGCAACCTTGTTGTACTGTACAGACTGGGAGTCGCTGACATCAAATCCCTATCTGATGTGTTTCCAAGCTTAACCATTTTCTCTATCATCGGCATACTTATTGCGGTGCCAATTAGCATCGGCGTGGGTCTCTACCACATGAAACGAACTGGAGCTTTCGCAGCTGACGCTTCAGTATCCACCGAAGCGAATCCGTACATGTACAAGATCATTCCCGGAAAGGAACAGGAAGTTATGTATCCTCTACTGATGCTAACGGCGAAGGGCTTAGCAAGTCTATTGGAACGGAATGATATGATTTCCTCTCACGAAAAACAAGAGTTCAAAGATGCGCTAGATAAGGCAAACGCGTTGCTGCAGGGCCAACCCGTTGGGCTTTCGTCAAAAGTAAAGGTATCATCTAGCCAGGCTCAGAACTGAACAACTATGATGGCGTTGTTACTTCGCCTCACATTACTCGACGCAAAACAAACACTCTCAATTGCTACCTAGCTCAACATCCCGTCAAAGAAAAAAGTCAAAGGTAATTTCGCGTCGTGCCTTAGTCTCATTTTGAGCAGACTGAGGTTTCAAGTGGTCCTTGTGATGCCTCTTCACACTTCCCGAGAGAGGACACAGATGATTTTCTGACCGATCATGTACTGTCGTCCCTGTTTGGTGCGGAGGGCCAGGTAAAGACCATATTCATGTGTCGTCGATTCTTGTATGTTCAGAAGCAATCGAGAAATTCTGAAGTCTTTGGAGACTTGCGTTCGAACACAGGAACCAGCTTACATACTCATGGAGTTTATAGGAGCCTTTCAATACACTCGGTTCAAAGGACGAGACTTTGGGAGGGGGTGGAGCGCTGTTGGTCCCGGTTGCCAGTCCTATCGAACGATGCCGATTGTGTAACTCACGGTCATTCATTCGGCTGTTATCTCTTGGCGAACAGCACATTTCAGATTTTTTGACGGCAGAGGGTGATACGCCGGTTTCACCTCTGGAACTCATTCGATGTAAGACCTGCAATTTGGTGCAACTGAAACATACATTTCCCAGAGATCATCTCTATCGGCATTATTGGTATCGGTCAGGAATAAGCTTGACCATGAGGAATGCGTTAGAGGACATAGTTCTACAGGCTTGCAAAATCGCTAAGCCAGTCTCGCGTGACATCGCGATCGACATCGGTTGCAACGATGGAACTCTTCTCCGTTCATATGGGATACCCGGACTACGATTAATTGGATTCGAACCGGCCAAAAACTTAGTCGAAGAGGCTAGAAGAGGGACGGAATACGTTTTCAACGATTATTTTGGGTATGATGTGTTTCATAGAAAGTTTCCGGACTCCACTGCGAAAATCGTTACCAGTATTGCAATGTTCTACGATCTTGATGACCCGAATAGTTTCGTTTCGGACGTTTCAAAGTGCTTAGCGTCTGATGGTGTCTGGATCATACAACAGAACTATTTGCCAACAATGCTCGAGCAGAACGGATTCGACAATGTCGGACATGAGCATCTCACTTACTATTCGCTCGGAACTATGACAGAGCTGCTGAAAAGACACGGTCTTGAGATCTTTGACGTTGAAAGGAACGAAGTCAACGGTGGAAGCTTCCGAACTTACATCGGGCATCGCGGGCGCTTCGATGTGAGAGACCGAGTAAGAGAACTGGCTAGGTACGAAGAAAGACTGTTCGCGAGGAAACCTTCGATTTACGAGACCTTCGAGGGAGAAATCAAGCACATACGGGAACAACTCAGAGATTTTGTGGTGACTCGAGTCAAGGAGGGCAAGTCAGTTTATGTCTATGGTGCGTCTACTAGAGGGAACACAATTCTGCAATATTGCAGCATCGGCCATGATCTAATAGGGAAAGCCGCGGACGCTAATCCCGAAAAGTGGGGCCTCAAAACCCCTGGGACAGAGATCCCTATAGTATCAAAAGATGAGGCGAGACGGGACAAGCCCGACTTCTTTCTCCTTCTCCCTCACCATTTCCTAGACGAGATCGTAAAAGAAGAAGAAGCTTACTTGAAAACTGGTGGCAAGTTCATTGTGCCACTTCCAAGGTTCCGGATTGTGCCTGCAAAGGACCCAAAAAACTGAGATCAAGGATCTCGCTGTCGAGCGAGCGAATCCAAACCGTACGGGGTAGACATTTTGGTTCTCACTTAGCTTTGCCCGTAACGGTTTGGGTATATGTTGCAGACCGTCACCCACATTGCGTGACTCTCACTATGGTCCTGCTACCCTTCTCAGTATGGGGATCAGACGACAGATAAAAACTGAGATAGGTGTCGAGAGACCCGAAAA
Source organism: bacterium (assembly GCA_021323995.1). GTDB lineage: Archaea > Thermoproteota > Bathyarchaeia > 40CM-2-53-6 > 40CM-2-53-6 > 40CM-2-53-6. The sequence goes on from JAJPJY010000149.1 coordinate 15,549, forward strand.
GACTTAGCTAGTCAGACACTAAGACCCGAACGAAAACTGCCCATGTCCACACTCTTTAGCATGGCACATCCTCTGATGGAGCAAAATGCGCTTACTCAAACGAAGTCTGGGCAAGGCAATAGCAATCAGTCTTTCGGAAGAACCATCAAGAGAAACATAACGGCCGTTTGCATTAGTAGAAAAGAAGAGAACTGGCAGGTTCCAGAGGTCCCCTTCTATTGCCACACAGAAGGATACATAGACTTCCCTCACTATCCACCGCTGAAAACTCGAGACAGAATTCTATATTTGGCTGCGAGGAGAAATGATGCACATAAAAGAGCACTCGAGCTACATCCGGAAACCGAACATTTTGCTAGCATAGACAGTTACTATGCGAAATATCCTCAGGCAATTCGTGGATTGATTGGGGAATACAGAAGCTTTAGCGACGACTGCATATTGGGGGTCTCGAATTGGTATTGGGACCATTCCAAGATTCCTATGAAGGTAAGGTACTGGGATACTTGGGCTACACCCGAGATGAAAAATCGTCGCTACAATTACTATCCAGTGCACGAAGGGCTACCCAAGGGTTGGGAGAGAGTAGGAGCATGTGGCGGGTTCGCAATCTATCCCAGATGGGTTTGGGAAAAACGGGGCTATGGCATACCCGAGCCCTTTCCTGAAGCAGGAAATGAAGTGAATTATCTCTGCCAATGCCCTGGTATCAAGAGTTATCTGACCCTAAACGTGAAAGTCTTCCGCGAGACACCAGAGGAGGTTGTTCACAGGTCGTTATTAAAAAAAATTCAAACCACGATCGGGTTGAGAACCAGGCTGGGACTTAAGCAGAGGTCTCGTCAACAGGGACTATGACCTCTCAGCATCAGGTTAGGGCGAGAATATGAAGATGGGAGAGTGAGGAATAATTTTGGAATGCGACAGCTAGTTATGGAAGCTCGCGAAACCAATTCGGCGATTCCGAATATTCTCCATCGTTCGTTGTAACCCGACCCCTGCTTTCACGCAAGAGAAGGTTTTGCAAGGATAGCAGTCCCCCAAATTATATTCCCGAGTGTACTTGAATTCGTTATCCCTTCAGTCTGCTCTCCTTTAAGGAGAGGATGCTCGCCTATCAAGAACGATAGAAGTCACTTTTAACAATGGATCTGATCCTCTCTCTAAACCTCTCTGGAGCAAATGCCCGCGCCGCATGAGACATTTCCATTGGACTCCATCTCTGATTCGTTAAAGAGTCCTTTATCGCGGCCACTGCTTCTCCGATACTAGAATATGTATAACCTCTTTGAAGGGTTCGCACAATTTCGCCTCCCCCACCCACTGCAGGTGTTACGGGAACACAGCCGGCTGCGGCGGCTTGAACCGTCGAAATGTTGATCCCGGGCTCATGGCTAGTATAGAGGTAAACCGCGCTTTCTTCGAGAAGTTCGGGCACGTTTCTTATCCTATCCAAGATTATCCTAACGTTAGGAACAGAAGTAGCCATTATCTTCTCGAAGTACCCGGGGTTCAGTCTCCTCTCTTCTGGAGAGCAATAACCGACTAATAGGAATTCATATTCGGGGAGCTGGCGAGCGATCTGGACGAACTCTTCAAGACGCTTTGCTGGAGAAATGCGGGACACTTGAATTACCCGCTCCACTTTTCTTCTAAGCTGAAAATTCAAATCACATGGAGGGGATACCACACTAACGTGGCGATAGCTCGATTCCTGGAGAAGTCTTTGAAGGCTCAACGAGAGAGGTATATTTTCCGCTTGTTTCACGTCCTTCTCGTTGTCAACCAGCAGGTTCAACAGTTCATGGTAGACTCTTTTGGGGCTCCATACTCGAGGATTGATGCGTCGTCTCCTAACCATGGAAACTTCGCCCGGGTCGTAGAAGAAGCTGAACGTGTGTGGATGCCGGACAAGCAAAAGGGACGTCTGAGTGTGAAAGATTACGTCATACGATTTGCATATTCGAGTAAGTGCAATTCTAGTCATTCGGAGTTCGGCGACCCTCTTGAGGCCAATAGGAAATCCGAACCCTTTCCTGATTGCGCCAAACGGATACAGGTTCGGGAGAGGGAAAACTTCCGAGAGATAGTTCTCATTATCTAGTCCAAATCCCTTTCGCACCATCTCCGTACTATAATCGTAGGACATTAGAGAGACACTATACCCTTGCTCCGAGAGTGCCCGAACCACGTTGAGACAGAGGTACTCGCCACCTCCGAGCAGCGCAAACAGAGGATGAATTACGAGGGCTTTCATCTTAACTCAAGATAATAGTGGCGGGTTATGATTGGACGTACGAGGAACCTGAAGAGAACGCTTGGGCGGGAACGGCTAGTTAACAGACTCCTGAGCCGCTTGCTCAGTTCTATCCCAACCTTTGTTCGCGGATAGGGGAGGAAGATCATTCTCGGTAGTTGAAACTGATAATGCTCGGGAGTTGCGTAAGAAGCAAGGCACAAGATTCTGTCTTGCCTGATTTTGAGAACCCCTCCTACTCTTCTCAATTCTTTGATTGTGACATACGGATACTTCATATGCTCCAACAGATTGTATGCAAAGACGGTTTCGAATTGACGGTCTTTGAACGGCAGATGATCAGCGTCGCATCTGACGAAATATTCCAGGTGAGTTCGAGGAATATCAATGTCGACGCAGATTTCTCCCTGAGCTGCGGTTTGAAATGTGCCTCCTCCGCAACCGACGTCTAGCTTCATCGTGATATCTCCTGGAGTCGCAGTTATCTGAAAAGTCGTAAAACCGAGGTCGGGCAAAGGCTCGTCAAGGGAGAGCGGGAACTCATGAACTGCGATTGATGTGTACTTCTTAGTCCTAATGGGAGTTCCACAAATTCACGATTCGAAAGGATGGTATGGTCTTCCATGTGGTGGGGCGCTCCGAACAAGCAGTTTTCCTTCGCAGGATTTGAAGTTCTTTCCATGAGGAGGATTCGGAGCCATTCAGGTCGGTACTGTGCCGCATGGATTTATGAACCAAGCAAATGCAACGATCTTGAATGGTTGGCGAACGGTCACGTGGGAAACAATCATTGCAATTATCTCCATAACTGCATTCCGGGTTCTCTGGATCAGTCTGCGCCCACTGCCTCATGATGTACAACAGGCGATCATGAATGGGCTAAAGCGTATTCGACTTGTCATGCGCCGCGAGGTAAGGGTTGAAGGAAATGCGCCTTACGGAATCATTTGGTATGGGATGAATCTTCCTCTTGGTAGACTCGTTGGGTATCAGGGCCGCAGGTGGATGATTCTTCTGGCACTAGTGGATAGTCTTTTTCTCTGGGTTAGCACCATGATGGGGTTTTGGGGATTTCTTGCTTATCTCTCGTTGGGAACGTTCCAACTATTCCGTGCCCCCTGGAACGTCACTATTAACTGGCTGATTCTGCTGGGACTGCTCTATTGGTGGTTCCTTCTCATCGCGCCTCTTGCAAAACTTCCCGTTGGACTACCTCTCCACGCGTTTGGGGACACGGGCCGAGGGTTCTTCTACAAACACAACTACGTCTACTACGGCCTCTTGGGAACATTCTGGCTTATCGTCATGTTCGCAGTCTTCATTCCAGTGGTACGCGACGCTTCGATTTTCATTCTTGGACTAGGTTGGGTATTGCTGCTGGGTTTTCTTTACTTCAGGAGGCGTTTTCGGACTCTGTCTCCCACTTCAAGTCCTCACTAGCTTTTGCGGTAATTGTTTCTCCGAGCTTTCGTAAGCTCTCAAGATTCGGATGAGAGACGACTCGAACGAATCGTCGCTATACAGTGACGCTCTCTTAGATGATTCGGTTGACATTCTCCTCTGTACCTCTGTATCACTCATCACTCTCAAGATCTGGTCAGCAGCTTCCGCAGCGTCATGCCACTTGAATCCGACGTCTCTAGTGACGATTTCTCTCGGGCCACCGCTGTCGTGGACTACAGGGACACATCCCGAAGCCATGGCTTCGACTATTGTAATTCCGAAGTGCTCGTTTTCAGCGCAATGAACATAGACCTTCGCTTTGGCCAAGAGGTCTCTATTCTTTCTCAAAGGCGATAGAATAATTGACAGGTTGTTGGACGCGTTGTTCACCAGAGACCTATAGTAGCTATCGTGAGGATTTGCCACGCTTCCAATTATTACGAACTTGAACTGGGGAAGCCTCTTCGCCATTTCTAGGAATAGATGCATTCGTTTTTCCGGCACAATACGACCGATCGTTATGGCAAGATTCTCCGCATCACTGTTTTGCGACTTGTACATTTCAACTGGACAGGGTGGATAGAGCGTGATCGAGTCCCGGGCCCAAATCGCCTTCACGAACTCCTTGGTATAGTTGGAGACTGCCAGAAATCGGTTAATTCTACTGACTCGGTTCCGGTAGAATATGCTCGCAGGTCGATAGTACATCTTCCACAACAAGGAAGAACTCTTTGACTGCAGGTGTTGGAAGTATTCTGGAAAGTAGCAGTATTGCACGATAGGAGCTTTTGTAGTCGGTACGTACCCAACGTCTTGGGTCCCAAGGACAATGTCGTAAGACGAATGTCTACCAAGAACCTTGCGAAATTGGGTCTGGTAGTAGAAAAGCCTCTGATAGAGCAGAAAGCCAGGTGCAATCAGGGGTTTGAACTCTGCAAACGTCAGCTGCTTAACACTGTCAAATAGGCCATCACAGCCGAAGAAATCCTCGAATTTCGTAGTATCGAATTCCTCTGACAAGAGCGTCACATCATTTCCCATCTTGGCCGCTGCAAGCATAGAGTGTATGGCGACGCGTTCACCACCCCCCATTATGCTCATTCTAGGATGGACGACGAGAACCTTCGTTGATCATACCTCTTTCATTGAGAATCTAGATTGTTGTGACATCTTGTTTCTTCCTAGGCGTGATGAAGATGTCCTCGGAGAGAATTGAGGGCCGAAGCGACTAGAGTTATTCCTGAGCAGGCTCTGACATTGAAAAACATTGAGCTTATGCCAAGGCGCATTGATGTCCGGTTTCGCTTCCGACGTCCAAGGCTGAGTCACGTTCTCCCCTTATCACGGATTTGAAGTATCTCTAATTTCCGGGCGCGAAGGAAATTGCCGAAGTCGGTGGTCGATCTTGCCTTGTTTATCACAGATTTCGGCTTTGTGAGGGTAAGACTCGTTTGAGTTGTCAACGCATTCAGATTCTCTCTCGTTTTAGTCCCGCTCGCACCACATCTTGACACTTCAGTATGCCGCTGAACCGTTCTTTCTATCTTATCTATTGGGGTCTGTCTCATTTGCATACTTAGTCCCCTTGCCCAACGAGATGGGTTCGCTGGAAATGAATTTGGGCAATCGGGACTTCGACATTCGAGACCGAAGACCCCAAAATGATGAGATTGGGAATGAACTTCGTGTAACTCTCATAGATTAAGCTCGCTCGGAGGAGCAAGAGTTATACCTCATCAAAAAGGCCGGTAACTTACCTTGCAGCTCTTTCATGGATCCATTGTTAGAGCAGTTCTCACGGTCGCAATTGTTTTCGTTGTAGTTATTGTTCCAGCCATGTACGCTCAGTCTACGATTTCCCCCTCGGTTTCGACTAGGTCACCACCGGTATATGCTGACCTAAGTTCCCGAGTCTTCGTTTCATTGGGATATTATCCGCTAGTGAACGTCACAGTCGTTACAAGCAAATCTTCAGGAGCTTCCGTTTTTTACGGCGTTGGAACTTTCATTCAACCTAGTCAATGTTGCTACTCGGGATACATCGTTCAAGTTCAAGTTGATGGGGCCGTTGGTACGGCTTGCGGGGGCCAGACCTCACAGTTCACCGGTGTCTTGGTCGAGAATAGCTGTTTCGGACGCTTAAACCTCTCAGCAGGCTCGCATATGGTGTCGCTCGTCCTTTTCGTAGCCCCGGGTGCAGGAGGACCTTTTGTAGTGGAGGCAGGAACCAGCACGTCTCTACTAGTCCAATTGGACTGAAGTGCACGTGCATTTTACGCGGTTTGAAGTAACAATGAATACTCACTATTAGCGGCGGTTGACAATTTTTCGGGGTGTTCTTCGTCGCAGCAACTTTCGCCCTGTGGCGTATGTCGACCCCCGCAGTTAATGGTCCACTTCAGAACGATTTCATCATGGCGGAAAAGACCGAGCTCGAGTACCGAAAGCTTGCGGTGTCAGTTTAAGGTCGCAGCCACTCCCTGCAGCACCAAAGAAGGCGACTAGCAAGAAGTCTAGAACGGGATTGTCGTCGAACGTTTGAAGTAACCCTTCCGCCATGAGACGAGAGCTACACCAATCGTAGCCACAGAGGCTACGCCCGCTATGGCAGCAGTCGAACCCTGCGAACTGAGCCAGGGCAATTTGACCTCGAACGTCCCGAGCGCGGAGCCACTTCCCAGCGCGGGAATATTCGCTGAAGCGAGGAGAGAATATGTTCCAATCTGTGCGGTCTTTGGAAGAGAGTAAGAAGCTCGGAAGAGTCCGCTCCCTATGGAGGTCACGTTTAGCGCGATGTTGGAAAAGTCAGCCCTTGTAAGGTTCAGATGCAATTGTAGGCCGGATGAGCTGAGTGGCATTCCGGCTGATGTTACCAGTACGCTCGCTACGACTGTGTCTCCGGGGAAGTAGACTGTACCGACAGAAAGACTAACTGAAAGCGGACTCCTCGCTAAGATCACTCGAAAAGTCGTGGTGGCGTTCGTCCCAGTCGAAAAATCAGTTGCCTTGATCTCGTGAATCCCCGGTTGGGCTGTGGGAACATCGAAAGTGAACGCAAATGATCCACCATTGTTTGTTGTCGATCCGAGAAACATGTCATCGAAGGTAACTTCCACGCTGGGAGCGTCGTAATTAGCAGGTGGAAGTGGAAACCGTATTCCAGTTACCGTGACCTGTGTTCCGATCGGCCCCGTAGGCGGGCTTGCAGTAAGAGTTGGACAATCCAGCCGGCCTGATGTTAGTGTGAAATTGGTGAATGAGACTTTGACTTGCTGCTGGGAAAAGGCGTAGTTGTGACTCCAGGCACCAAACCCAAAGCCTACATTCGTTGTAGTCATGGGTCCCGAATGGACCGTCAGCCAGTTTCCCGCGTTGAGATAATAGCCAGTTGCTGTGCTTCCAGACCTTGTGACGCGTAGCATTCCGCCGAGGTCGTTAGCGGGGACGAACCCCTGGACGCCGTCCAACAAGTCTGTTACGTATGACTGGTTGTTTGGAAAGTCGCGAGTTAGGGCAAAACTATCTCTTTCAATTGCGTAGTGGTTCGAGTATTCTGAGCCGCTTCCGTATAGCTGAAAGACTGAGCCGAGTCCCGTTCGGACTCCGTTGTATGATGGCCAGGCTTCGAGTTGGAATCCAACTTGCATGTCGAAATCTCCCTGCAAAGTACAACCGCTGACCAAGGCCGCGCCAAAGACGCTCCGAGTAGGATCGTCGAGAGAATTGGGAGGCAGATTAACTATCAGGCTCTGATTCGCCACAGTGACGCTGGGTCCGGTCCCTAGCACAAGTGTCTGCCAAATGGAATGATCGAACGAGTCTCCGTTGAAATTCTCAACCAAAACCGGTGCAGCCGAAACGGGGCGTAGAGGCAGTAGAAATACGACTCCAAAAGACACGAGAACTATCAGCAGCAGTCCGACATGGTTTCGAAGCATTCCATGGGGTTTCAAGAAGAACTGAGAGATGGTCGAGGTCGGAAAGACTTAAGATTTTCGGAGTAGAGGAGCCCGCTTCCGCAAGCCCGAATGAGTTGAAACGGATATCCGTTCATATCTTCGATATGCGGGGGAATGCATAGGAATGCAGGTGAATCGACAGTTATTTATCCGGAGCAGCAAAGGACCCGCGCTGGCGACAAATATGGGTAAAGTGAAACCCCGTCCGTTCTTCAGATTATTCCAAAAGCGGTTGTTCATCTCCATTATTATCCTCGTTTTGTTCAGCGCGACCCTAATCCCTTCCAGCATACGACTTGTAGCCGCATCTCCAACCTACACTTCCGGAGTCAATTCTGGAAGCACGGCTACCTATGGCAATGTGACAGCTTTTTGGAATAACAACTTAACAGGGGTGACTCCGCCTCCGTTCATAGCAGAATTCCTCGACGTTGCATCCATCAACTTGGCAGTCAAGAACGTGTCTGGTAGCAATGTTACAGCTACCCAGACGTTCACGTTCACTAACGGAACGGCCCCGCGCGCCTCACGCTCGGGGGCAGCGTCGCTAACGGAGAAGGAAATCTCACCTTCTGGATACTGTCAGGGAACCTGATCGCTGGCAACCCAATTTATAATCTCCCGAACTCGCCGACTCTCAATTATTCGCAGATGGAAATCCATGCAGGCGTGTCTCGCCAGGTCAACCACCTGGTCTTCGTTTTTAACGGTTCATCACAGCCCTACGTCATCTATAATTGGGGATGGGACGCGTCCACGGGAGTCCTTGTCTCATTCCAATCATCTGTCTTTTACTCCTCATCCGCGGGAAGTTTTAACGGCTCCTCACTGTCATTTTTGACCAGTACGAACCTCTGGTCAACTGGCCCATTGCAGTTCACGATCTTCCCGGGCTCTTCCAATGTCACAGTCAACGCGGGCTCCTCGATGACAGACAACATCTATGTCATCAGCGTCAACGATACCAGTGGAACGGTTTCGTTGTCCGTGAGCGTGTCACCCTCAGGGCCAAGCCTTACCCTCAGCCAGCCAACGGTGGTACTATCTCCCGGAGGAAACGCAAGCTCGGTGCTTACCATCATAACAAGCGCTTCAACACTCGCCCAATCTTACGCGGTTTCGATAACCGGAACTAGCGGCACTGCCTCTCACACAGCAAAGATCTCACTGAACGTCAAACCGGCGAACTCTCCTGACTTTTCCATTTCTGCGAATCCATTATTCTTACATGTACCGGTTCTCATGCACGGAAACTATACCATAACCATCGCAAGTCTCAACGGATTCGATGGGACAGTGGTCCTTGGTGTGTCAACGGATGGAGCAACCGTCTCTCTCCAGCCACCTAGTATCACAGGATCTGGAGTCGCTATGCTCAGAGCAATCGCAACAACCCCAGGAAACTATTCGGTCGAAGTGATAGCGACAAGCAGCTACCTCTACCATACCGTAGGAGTAATTCTAGATGTCGGTCCCAGCTCCCAGAATGGGGGTTCAGGTACTCTATCTATAGACGGCTCTTCCGGGGTCGGTTGTCCCAATACGACAAGCTCATGCTCTGCAACTCTTACAACTCAGCACCCTGATGACGTCATCATCGCCTTCGCTACTGAGACACTCGACCTGCAGACCTCCTGTATCTTCACAATATCTGACACGGGAAGTCTCTCTTGGACAGCAAGGTCAAAGACGGTTTTCAGCCTAGATGGTCGTGAACAGTTGCAGGAATTCTGGGCTAGGAGCGTCAGCCCGTTATCCTCCGACACTATTACAGAGTCGATTTCTGGCTGTGGAAACAATTACAATAACCTCATGGTTTTCGGAATAAGCGGAGCTAATTTCAACATCCCGTTCGATCCTAACATCGCTTTGCCTGGGACCTCTGCTGGTTATGGTGGTGGAACGTCGGTCCAAGTCTCCACGAGCAATCCAAACGATATCATATTCGCCGCAGTCCTCCACGGGAATGTCGCCGCAATTCCTACAGCTGAACCTGGATTCACGATCATTACCCCTGGAACCAATGCAGTCGAGTATGAAATCGTCAACTCGACTTCTACTGACTCGACCGTAACGTTTGGAGACGTGGCCGTGGGTCCTTGGGTTTCAATCGGAGACACGGTTCAAGCGGGCTCTACGGCGCCTGACTTTGCAATACTTGCTAACCCATCTAAACTCGTAGTCCTTCCAACAAGGAGCGCATCTTCACTTCTTGTGCTGACAAGTCTGAACAATTTCAAAGGCACTGTGAATCTCTCCCTGACTCCTCCGCCGATCGGATTTTCCGCATCAGTACAACCCCTTATCTTGACTTTAACGGCAAACGGGACCGCGCAAGCGACGCTGACTGTTACATCAAGCTTCAACGTGACCGCAGGTTTTGACCTGTTCGTCAATGGTACAAGCGGTACGCTGTCTCGTTCTGCACTAGTCCATGTGACCGAAACCCTAGTGCTCCCGCCCAGCTACCAGATTTCAGCTCCAAGTTTCCTCACCGTCACCGCTGGGAACACGATACAGGTGAGTGTTTTTGTAGGGAGCTTGAACAACTTCACCGGTACGGTAAGCCTGGTAGTGGGTGTCACTCCAGTCTTCGTAAACGGGCCATCGATCTCAATCAGCCCGAGTCAGATCAGCGTTACACCGATCATATCCGGATTTGCGACGCTCCTGATAACGACCAACTCCAATACCGTCTCTGGAGGCTTCAACTACACGATATCTGGAACATCCATTGTTGGAGGAGGTTTGCTCAAGGAAATCTTTGTGGGTCAGCTACTGGTCCAGCCCGCTCCTCAGCCTGACTTCTCACTGAACGCCTTCCCGACCTTCCTCTTAACGAGCGCAGGATATTCGGCGAGTTCCACGATCGAAGTCTTCCCGGCAGGACCCTTCGGTGGAAATCTCACAGTGTTCCTCTCTGCAAAGATCCCGTCAGTCAACGGACTAACCGCCGCCCTCTCACCCCCCACAGTATCCTTCTCACCTACTACCTTTGGAGGAACATCCACACTGACACTGAACACACTCGCAACCACGCCCCCAGGAAACTACACAGTGACAGTAACCGGGGAGGGTGGAATCTACACTCACAACGTAACCCTCATACTCCGGGTTCTACCTCCACCCCCTCTTGTTCTCAGTCCGACCAGTGGTGCGGTAGGTTCGAAGGTTCTCGTACAGGGAACGGGCTTTCCGGTCCCGAATGGGGAGACGGAATTGCTTGTGACCTTTGACGATCAGCTGGTGGGATTCGTGTTCACAAGCACGGGCAACTTCAGCTTCACCTTCGATGTCCCGGTCGCCCAGATAGGAACTCACCTCGTTAAGGTCTCAGACCAGGTCTACACGACTAGCCTAACGATCATCACGGCGTCAGCAGGTTTCCAAGTCATACCCAACCCAATCGGCTTGTCTGTCAACCTAGCCAGCGGGACACTCTACTTCCCAGGCGACTCCGCGACTTTCTTTGTACTCGTCACACAGAACGGCCAACCGGCGAGAATCAGCGGTTTGCAACTCACGGTACAGATCATCAAGCCCAACGGTTCCAGCCAAACTCTAAACATGACCAGTACAGCAACCGGCGTCTACACAGCAAGCTACTCGATATCCTCAACAAACTCTCTCGGGACATACGCAGTAATCGTCAGGGCTCAAACTTCAACAACAGGCGCAGCATCAGCATTGACTAGTTTCGAAGTCAAGCCCACATGGCTCGCGACTCACGGCTCGACGCTCGTGGCGGGCGCTACGGTGGCGGGCTTGGTAGGACTCGTCGGTTTCGCCTGGCAGCAGGGGCTGTTTAAGAAGAAGCGTAACGACAAGTCGTTCAACTCGAACAACTGGAATGATAATCCACAGGAATCCTAGCTGAAATTCATTCTCTCAGCTCTATCATCGAGCCCAGCGAATAGAAGCTCCGGTCCCAACCGAAGTTCTTGGTTCTAGAAGGATTCCTTTGAGGATCTCTTGAAGTAGCCTTTACGCCAGGAGACAAGAGCAACACCTAGTGTTGCTACAGACGCGAGTCCGGCGACGGCAGCCGTGGATGCCTGTGAACTCAGCCATGGTAGTTTGACTTCGAATGATGCGAGGGCAGAGCCATTGGTAGTCGCTGGGTCAGTTGCGATCGCGAGTATGGAATATGTTCCGATCTGCGCTGCTCTTGGAAGTGTGTAGGACCCTTTGAAGAGTCCGTTGCCTATCGACGTTACGTTGAGCATGATGTTGGAGCTGTCCGGTCTTGTCAGGTTGAGGTGCAAATGGAGCCCTGAGGCGCTGAGGGGTATGCCATTAGAGGTTACAAGGACGCTCGCGACTACGGTGTCTCCCGGAAAGTAGATCGTCCCCACGCTCAACGTGACTGCTAGACTAGGAGTCCCGCTGGGACTGACGACAAAGCTAGTGGCTGCAGTGACGGTTCCGAACTGGTCGACGGCCTTGATCTGGTGATTGCCGAGTTGTGCTTGGGGAATGTCTAGGGTGAAGTTGAAGCTGTTGTTGGAAACCGTGGTTGTTCCCATGAAGACATCATCAAAGGTGATCTCAACAGCCGGGACTGGAATATTTGTTCCTTGGACGAGGACCTTAGTCCCGACTGGTCCTGTTGACGGATTGAGCTGGAGCGTGGGAGGGTTGACGCGGATCTCAGATACGGTGCCGTCACCATTATTCGAAACGTACAATTCTCCATTGATCGAGTCGAACGCTATTCCGCGTGGGTTCGCACCGACGGCGATCGTGGTCGTCGTGTAACTGTTTGTGCCGAATATTGCGGATACTGTATTGGAATACCGATTTGTGACATAGACCTCATGGTCGTTGCTGGCGTAGGCCGCGTATTCGGGCGAACTACCGACTTGGACGGTGGCGATTATTGCGTTCGTTGATCCATTGATGATTGTTACGCTGTTGGATCCGTAGTTCGAAATGTAGATGTTCCCAGTCGCCGAACTGAATGTTGCGCCGTCGGGTTGAGCACCTACCGAAAGGGTACTGGTGACGGTGTTCGTTGAGCCGTCGATAACGCTCACGGTCGTGGAACCGAATTCGGCGACATAGATCTCGTTGTTGTATGGGTCGAATATGAGGCCGGCAGGTCCACTGCCGACTGGGATGGTGCTTACTACTGTATTGTTGCGACTGTCTATAACGGAGACACTCGCTTGGCCATAGTTCGAAACGTAGATGTTCTGGTTGGCCGAGTCGTAGGCGGCTCTCACCGGTTCGAGACCTACTGTCACCGTGGTGGCTATGGTGTTTGAAGTATCGTTGATGACGGACACAGTGTTTGATCCGTCATTTGCAATGTAGATTTCTCGGTTGACGGGGTCGAAAGCTCCGCCGCCCGAACGAGTCTGGACTTGAAAAGACCCAACAACCGCATTGGTTGACCCTGAAACTATTGTAACATTGTTCGTCGCGCTGTCGGTGAAGTATACGTTGCCGTTGTTTGTGTCGACGATGACCCCATCAGGTGATCCTCCGACCCTGATGTTGGTAATTGTCGGATTTGGCGTGGCAACTGCTGGACCGGTTTGAAAGAGAAAGATAGCTACAACTATCAAGCTTGCAAGGAGGAGGACTCTATGTGGTCGCACGAACGACTGCAAGATAGTTCAGCAGAAAAATGTTTCGGGATTCAGTGTTTTGTTTTGAGTTGTTCTTCGATTGTTTTGAGCCTGTTTTCTATTGCTGTCAATTTCTCCAGTATTTCTTTGAGGATTATTCCGAGTTCTTCTTGTCTTGGACCAACGTAGGGTCCGGGTCTGAGGGGTGTGGGTATTGGCTCTATGGGTCGTGGTCGTAATGGGTCGGGAAGGCTAGGTCGTTCCATCGGATATCGTCAGGCCCTCGGCGTCTGAACTTTTCAGCGTTTTCTTCCAGTCAGAATGTACGTTTTAGAGTAGTAATAGTAGGCTGTTGTCTACTTTTCAGAGTAGAAAAGATAGAATCAAGGTCGAGACTCGCCCAAAACACGCCGCGATCCCAGATCAGGGCACACGTTTTGACCTAGCCGCATTCTGCGTGTTCACCCCCACGCATTAACCTACATGACGAAAACCGGCAACTCCTCAGAACCAGGGGAGTAGCAGGGATCCAAGCCCAGAACGGTTCCAACTGGCGGGACCCCTCTCCGAAAATCTCTGGAGCGTGTCTCCCCGCGACACAAAAGTGGTTTTCCGGGATAGTTGTCAGCGTCTAGAATCTGCCCAGAACAAGACCCGATATGTAGTCCCGAAGGATGGGCCCAGAACCGCCTTCATTAGCCCGTTTCCTAAGCGTGAAAGGGCCCTACCGACGATAGGAAACAAGCGTGGAATGATCGAAAACAAAATTTTTCCCTCGACATTAGACCGCGAGTCTGGGGACCCGGTCTAGCCGAAGTATTTTCGGACCATTTTCATACCCACATCGGTCGCGGCCCATTTTTCTCCGTTGAACCTGACCGCTCCCATCCGTTCAAGATTCGCCAGGTGCTCGCCTAGCTTGTCCGCGGGGAAGCCCTTATCCCGGTGGCCCGGATAGATCTCCCCCAGCCCACGCGCAACCTCGCGCGCCGTCCGGGGAGTCTCGATGATCCGGACAATCTGAATATTCGTCTCGTCCGTAGTCAGTATCCGGAACACTTCCTCCTCGGACAATCCATGCTTCAACGGGTTGCTCGTACTGCTCTGCGCGTGTGTAGGACCCACCTTCGGCCCATTACGCCGCCCCCGCAGAAACTTGTACGACAATCCACCCCACGTCGCGATCAATAACGCCCCGACAA
>JAJPJY010000054.1 GCA_021323995.1 bacterium
GAGTCGGGATAGATCATCGCCTACTTCGTTCAACTTGTCGAGTCGTCTTGCAGCGAGCACGATATTGGCGCCGACTTCCGCGAGTGCCTGTGCGAAGGTGACCCCGAGACCGCTGGAGCCACCGGTCACCACCGCGACTTTGCCCTTGAGACTGAACATGTCTTGAACCTTCAACTTGATCACCTCACCGCCAAAACGGGACAGCTGGCGAAGCTAACTACGCCTGCGGCAACGCTGCCCAGCATCATCTTGCCGTACCCAGACGTGCCCTTGGTGCCCATCACGATCAGATCCGCTTTCTCCTTGTTAGAGAAGTCGATTATCGCCATCACAATGGATTCGCTCGTCTCGATCGACCTCGTCTCCACATCAACTCCGTTCGAGCTCCCAAGGCTTTTGGCCCTCCCAAGAACCTCGGCTGCCTTGGTGGACAGATCCTTCCGGAGTGCGTCAGCAGTTTTTGCCGCGGTCCATGGTGGAAGAGACATGACGTTCAAAACTACAATCTTAGACTTGTTCAGTCCCGCTAGTTTAGTGGCATAGCTCAACGCTTTGAAGGACGGATTTGAACCGTCAACCGCGACAACTATCTTCTCAGGCAATGATACCTGGAGTGACGTCTCAGCTCTGTCCTCCTGGCTATGCCGAAGCTTTCATTGCCTTCATCGCGCGCCGCCAGGCCATGATGAAGCCCATTCCACCCGCAAAGGCTCCGAGGAGCGCTATAACAGCGAAGAATCCGATGGGGGTGACGAGCGGGCCCAGTACTTGCACGTGGACGCTACAGCTGTCGACGGTTGGGTTCGCCTTGCAAAAGGCGCTTGCCCCGGTCGTTGAGATGAAGTTGACTGCTCTCCACCCGCCGATCCACATGAGCCATGTGGCTACAGTGACTCCGACATTCATGAGCGCTAGGTGAAGCCATGCGAATACGTTGCTGATTCCAGTGTAGGGTGCTCGTAGATTTGACTCGAGGTGTTGGTAGAATAGAGATGTGACTGCTGCGGCGAGGGGTCCAAAAATGATGAATCCGAGAAAGCCTACAGTAAGCCAGGTTCCTGCGCCTCCTCCTGCGACTATCTTCGCGGCCCCGGGATTTCCGTATTGTGAGTCGTAGAGGAGAAATGCGGTCGCGCCAGCGGCCAGTGCACCTTGTGCTATGGCTGCGATAATCCACCTGTTCGCCCACCTGCTCCAAGGGGCAATTGCAGAATCTCTCTTCATCGCAACGGCCGTGTTTGGCCTTCTCTCACTGGCTAGGCGAAAAGTCATGTCGTACACTGTCTTGTCATCGTTTGGTTCGCGCCGATTTTCATCAAGCGTTTTCATGTTTCATTTCAATCTAATACGTTGCGCATATCACATTTAGCCGGGGCGTCCACTTTGTACCGAAAAGAGCCGATTGTGTTTCAATGAGATACAGACATTAGATACAATGTGTACTTTCTAGCGATATTGTGAACCTACCACTCAAGTACTTCCGCAACAGTATGTCGTTCGCGGATCTGTCTGGTCGTGAGACCCAAATCTCAAGTCAAGGCCGGAATGATTGAATCAGCACACCAAGATGCTACTCCAGTCCGAAGTGCCAGAGGCGTGCTTGATCTGTCAGGGACAACCCTGATCGACCGACCATCTTTGGTGGAGGAACAATTGCTCAAGACAAAAGGGGTCATCGCCGCGGAAATCAATGTGTTTTCCCACCGGATAACCGTCGTGTTCGACCCCTCTCAGATAGATCTCGATAAAATCAAGGCTATGATCACGCTCGGCAATGAAGCGAGAAGTCTCTAGAAAAAGAATACCTGGGGGGACTCGATCGTCAGATTTCTCTCTGGTTCAGGACGTGGGATATTTCCGCCAGCGTGTCGCTTGCCAATGTACTCTCTCCCAGCCTCTTTGAGGCTATCCTTCCTGCTCTTCCAACTATGTAGGAGGCAGTCTTGGCAGCCTCAAAGGGATCATGCCCTCTAGCTAGGAGCGCCCCCGCTACTCCCGCAAGAAGATCGCCGTACCCGCCCTTGGTCAAGAAGGGAGACCCTTCATGATCGACGTGGATTTTTTCTCCGTCGCTGATGTAGTCCTCAGCTCCCTTTACGATGACGGTCGCGCCGTATTGCTTAGCTAGGATCTTGATCGAGGCCGCCCTTTCTTTCTCCGAAGAAGGCCAAGTCTTCTTCGATAATACTTGGAACTCTCCTGCGTTTGGCGTCAGCAGAATTTTCTTTCCGCGACATATGCTGGGCCTTGTGGCTATAGCATGCAATGCTTCGGCGTCGGCCACTACGGGAAAGTTGGACTCTTCAAGGATCTCGAGCAGAGCTTTGTGCGCTTCTCGGGTCCGTACTACCCCGCATCCAAGGACAAGCGCATCAGCACTTGATCTGAAATCTCTCACGATTCTGGGATCAGGGAAGGCTGAGGCGCAGGCGACCGTAATGAGGTCCGGTGAGAAGCCTGCTACGATGTCTGCAGCACGCCTAGGCGCAATTATGATTGAGAGATCCGCACCCGCTCTCAGAGCGGCTAGAGCATTGAAAGCTAGGCAGCCTGCGTACCGGTCGCTTCCTCCCACGACGAGGACGCGTCCATAGTCGCCCTTACGCGCGTTTCTCGGCCTAGCTGGATAGATTCGACGTAGATCTACTGGTTTTCCGAGTCTAGGCTGGTTCAGCGGTTAGTCAGCGAACCTGTCGGATTCAGCTTGCATCCTCGACGGGTGTCTCTGGTGTGAGGGTTTGTCTCGGGGCTTTGTCGTGAGCCGCTTTATTTTCTCGCCTATTTTTTCGAACACTTCATCGAGTGACCAGCCTTCGTCTGAGAAGTCGAATCGTTCCTTTGGAAGACTGATGAGGACCTGGACTTCGTAGCGCTTTCTATCCCTCTCCAAAGTCGATGTCTTCACGATCGCTCTGGCTTCTAGCATGTCTCGATGTATTCTTGCGAGGCCCTGCACTGATTTCTGGAACTTCAGCTCAGCTTTTCTCGAGTCGATATCGTCCTTCACAAGGCCATGAACTTCGATCGGTATCTGTGGGAGATCTTCTTCAGCCATGTTGCTAATCCCCGGTTATCGAACCACTAAGACTGGACAGTCAGCGTGGGAGATTACTCCGCTCGAAACGCTTCCCATGAGCATCTTCTTGAACCCGCCCAAGCCTCGTGTTCCAACTACGATCAAGTCGGTATTTTCTTTTTTGGCATGGTTGATTATTGCTTCGACGATGGAGGTGACTCCCTCGGCAAGTTCTGGCTTGACATTAATGCCAAGTTTCTTGGCCTCGGAGACCGACTCTCCAACAATACCTAATGCGACTCTACGAGAATATGCATAGTATGCGTCTATTTCCTTCTGAGACAGTGGGGGTGGAGCCATTCCTACAGTGGACCCATAGGTTGACCCATAGTAGGTCGTGGGAGGGCTAATTGCGTGGAAGATGATGAGCTCTGCTCTGAGCTTGTCTGCCAGTTCGACCGCGGCTCGGGCGGCTCTCTGCGAATTCTCTGAGCCATCTACAGCCACCAGAATTTTCTTGAACAAAGTCTTTGGTATCCCCGCCGACGGCTCGCTTGTTCGCCTAACGGTCTCTGTTTTCAATTGTCCCACTTCTGACTTAGAATGAAGGATTTGCTAGTGTTTACACTTTAGCCCGAACGAGTCTCACATACAGACCCGCTTTGATCGCGAGACGAGCCTAGGACTGGGAAGCTGTCGGCTAAGCGTCCAGCAGAAGCTGCCCGTTTGTGGGATTGGCTTATATTACGTATGTCATATCGCGTGTTAGGCCGTTCATGATAAACTACCCTGAGCTTCTTGCATTGGGAGCAATCGCGGGGCTCACCATCTTCCTCGGCCTACCCATGGCCCTACTCCAGAGCGTCAGCCCTCGCAAGAAGGGCTTCCTGAATGCACTGTCGATGGGAATACTTGTCTTCCTAGTAGTGGATGTCCTGGGGAGCGCGTGGACGCCGACAAAGCTTGCGGCGACCAACGCCTACATGGGCGGCGGGTCGATCAGCAACGCGGGGCTGAACCTTCTCGCACTCTTCGCAGGTTTGGGTTTGGGACTGCTTGGACTTGCGTCTTACGAGCAGCGATACATCAAGAAGATCGCGTTGGCTCTCAAATCGTCTACCCGGTCCGGAGAAGAAAACAGGAACGAACTGAACGGGCCTGTAACCCGAACCCAAACGAGCCCGCAGGAACAGCACTCGACGGCTCAGTTTGGCAGCCCTTACAATCTCGCCACAATGATCGCTCTGAGCATTGGGCTCCACAATTTCAGCGAGGGCTTAGCCATTGGCCAATCATATGCCTCAGGCTCAATCGCTCTCGCTGTAGTCCTGATCGTCGGTTTCGGAGCGCATAACGCAACTGAAGGATTCGGGATCGCTGGCCCCCTGACAGGGGTCCTTGAAAAACCCAAGATTTCGTTTCTTGCCAAGCTCGGACTGATAGGAGGCGGCCCTACATTCATCGGCACAATCATCGGAAGCTTATGGGTTTCAGAACTGACCTACGTGCTATTCCTTTCGCTTGCTGGCGGTGCTCTGATCTACGTCACGCTTCTAATGTACAACGCTGCACGACGACAGTCCAGCAACGACCTGATCATGATCGGAATATTCATTGGACTACTAGCCGGATTTCTAACCGATCTCATAGTATCCTTGGGTGGAGCATAGATTTCAGACCGTACTGATCTCACGACCAGGTGCCAACTTACCAGGGTGTACGTGCTTTGAATCGCATGATCTATTATTCCGAAAATCCTCATGACTCTCTTACAGAGTCTGGAAACTTTTTATCCGCTGGACCAATCTCCTATTCCCATGCCCGGTCGTGGAGAACAGAACGTCTCGGTAAGCCAGAAGGCCTATGAGATTCTGGAGAAGGCGAAGAAGAAAGGCGAGACATTATCCGACGTGATCGTCCGCCTGTCCGAGACCAAGATCGCGGGCCTCCAGCGTAGAGGGGAAAAGGAGATCATGACCTCCGATGGGAAACGACTCGTCGTTCGGATTGACCAAGACAAGTGCGCGGGCGCAGAGAGCTGCGTCTCGACTGCACCCGAAGTTTTCGCCCTCGATCCAAAGGAGCTTGGAGGCTTTCGTAGAGGAGCCCAGCCACTAGGGATGAGAGAAGTGGGAGAAGAGACGGTAGACGGTGACACTATCGTTCTTGCAGCCAAGTCCTGCCCCTACCGAGCGATATACGTGAAGGATGTCGCGACAGGGGAGGAACTTGCGGGATACCCATGAGGACTAGACGCCTAATCCTCTCTGTTCGTGACTGATTCCCCGAGTTTCGAAACTACAGGATAACGACCGCCCGGGCCGTCTTGAATGATATTAGACAAAGCAAGGATTCAAGTGAACTAAAACAGCCAGCGGTTTTTTCGATCTAGTTGCAGAGGATACGGTTGGAGTTAGGCCGGTGGACTGAGGGCCTCTGTCCTATTTGCCCGAACCCGGCCTGCTCCTGGCAATGGATAATCGGAGGGGCGGTGAATATGAGAGCCCGCTCTCGCTCTGGGAGAGCATTCCGACTTGGGCTGCTGGGAGTGACCGGTTGTATTGTCGGTACGGACACTTGTAGCTCGGGGGAGCCGTACACTCACTCGACCGGGCCTCTGGATACATACATTCTACGTCGACCAGATCGAGAAACTCCCTATCCTCAGGTTTCTTCACGAGTGCTGTTTGCAGCCATTTCCCCTCCAAGAAAACGATTAACCGTTCTGAGCAGATAAGTGGTAGGTACACAATGCAATCTTTCGTGCTCTCGACTTGGAGAAGAGAATAGTCCTGAAGCCAATCGCATTTTCCTGAAACAAGTTCTATCGAAAAAAGTCCGCTTAGTTATGAGGAGCTTGAGGCTGAGTTCTCTGATTCTTCCGGCTCTGTCCTAAGCAAGGGAATCAAAACGATCCCTGTCAAGGCGTAATTGACTGCGTAGAGGCTGACGCAGAGCGGGCAGATAATGTGAATTACTGCTAGCTCAAGATACCAGAGATAGGCTGTGAAGACGTTCCCAACCATCAGTAACGGCAGGAGTATCTCGCTATTGACAAGGGTCTTGCCTAGCTTGCTAGTTATGGCTCCGATCGCTAAGACAGCTGGGAACCAGACTAGGCCGGTTGCGTAGAAGGGTATTCCGAATAGGGATGTGTGACCACTTTGAAATACTCCTCCGCAGGATATCTGCGGGTTAATGTTGCAGGTCGAAAGATTCTGAGTGAGATACTCGAACGCGGTGTAGATCGCGATTCCAATTCCCGCGATTGAAACTATCAGGTAGGCTTCAGTCAGTCTTTCCAAATAGTGCTACAGCCGCCTCCGATGTCTGCAATGTATTGAACGGATCTGCGGGGGGCATTTGCAAAGGGCCCGGTGGTGCTTGAGTAATGCTTGCGTAAGACTGGGTACACACGCTACTCGGTGCACTCCCGTCAATATGGCAAATGGCGGAGATTATCGTGTCCGCGGTCCCACCTATCTTCAGAGCGATCTCACTAGATTGGGTATCTAGTTGGGATCCGATTTGTGTCCAGTTTTGACCTGACAAGACTCCTGGGTCAAACTGTGAACCTGAATGCTCGTTCGGACCATTGTTCGGAGGAGGAGTGATCATATACTTCCCTCCAATGTCAAGGAACGGTATCCCTCCGCACTGATTGTTCTGATTGCAATCGTACTGGTTTATCAGATTCTGCTGGTCGCTGGAAAGAGACTGTAGTGGATGCTGGTCTCTGTCAGAGGTCTCCCTGCTTACGAACGTAATGTACTGGCTAGTATAACTGGCCTGGACGAAAGAGAAAGTCGGGGTGCTCGGATCGACGTCCGTGGCGGAAGATTGCATGTATGTCAATCCGCTGAAGGTTCCGAACTTGGACAGAGCTACAATGATACCCCATCGCTCGGCTGCACAATACGGGCAGAATTCTGCTCCAATGTAGAGGACCTCAGGTTTCCCATTAGAGGTGAGACTATTTCCCGTAACCGACACTAATGGAGTTACTCCACTTGTTTGACCGACTTGGCTCGATGCGGCATTGAGTGTTGCGTTGCTCACGCCAGACATCTCAGAGTAGAGCGATTGAGGGATCGGAGTGCCGAGTATCGAAGGTGGTGGCTTCTGAAAAAGAATTATGCCCAGAACAATAGCTATCATTATGATCGCGATTACGGCCGTGGTTGCGAGGGTTCGTCTGCGGCGTGCCCTCTTCACATCTCCAAGTATCTTCTGCTTTCTAGTCTGTGTCTGTGCCATTATCGAGACATCTAGTGACGATCTAGAGGATAACCGTTGCCTCGATCATCCGCCATGACAATGCCTCTATAGCTCGGCCGTCGTACAGGAAAAGTGCTTAGGAGCGTCATCCAAGCACGGGTAGGACAGTTCCTGATTGTTGCTCGTGGTGAACCGTCTTGACTCTGAACCTACAGTTTTCAGCTCCCTTGGTGCAGCATTCGATTTCCTCGACTGACCCTATCCCACCGGTTTGGTCGTTGAGTATGGCGTTGACAAAGCCTTCCTTGAATCCACAGAGCAGGTCAGCTGACTCTTCGCCCCTGCAGTCGAAACAGTTTTGCAGCGTGAAACTCGCCGGGTCTCCCTTCTCTATGCTCATCTCACCAAGCGCATAGCTGTTCCAGAAAGAGGCTATCTCTTTCAGAACAATGTCTGGGTCGTTGGAGTGAGATATGTTTCTCGCCACAATGTGACCATACTCGGAGCCGATTACTCTTAGAGCGGCTTGTCTTGGAACGGCTCGGGCTCCGAACAGGTCTTCAAGGGCTTTCATTGTCGCCTTGACTGATTCCGCGATCTCGTCATTCAGTCTTGGCTCGACTGTTCCTTCGAGGGTTCTCTCCGTATGCAACAAGCTGATTACCATAAGGTCCGTGAGTAGCTGTCTCAGTTAACGAGTAGCCCAAACATGTACGGGAGGGCTGACCGATTACGAGCGTTTTCCCTTCAGGATCTGGTCTTCGAGCGAAACCTCGCCATCTCGTTCTTCCGTCGCTCGGGTTGTTTCGTGAGTCTGGTAGCTGGCCAGAATCTTCCTTTCGGCTCTCCTTAGGACTTCGGAGGCTGTCGAAGCGGAGATTCCCATCTTCTTGGATAGCTCTCTCAATGTGATCCGCCGCGGATAGTCGAAGAATCCTTCTTCGAGCGCTGTCTGGACTAGATTCCTCTGGTGTGCGGTTAAGTTCTCAATGTCGGCTACCGAGCTGAGCTTCAGTATCTTCACATCGACTTGTTCCTTTTTCATCCGATCAAGAAGTTCTGTGAGAGCTTCTCTCTTGTTGAAGGCGAGGGTCCACTCAACTGTCCCGTCAGGGTTGGCTTTCGAGTGAAAGAGGCAGCTTCGACAAAACGCGTCCGTCCGCATTACTGTACCACAGAATGCTGACTCGGTCAAGAGTGAACCGAGCATTTTCCCTCGCTTGGTCTGGACTACGTAGGCTTCCTTAACGAGCGGGTTAGCTTTGACCTCGTTGACGATCTTGTCGAGCTGGTCCTGGTCAGCGGTAACCTCGACCAGTTGCCTTATCCCATCTTTGGTCTCAGACGGCTTACAGTCAAGAATCCGTATAGTAGTTGGATGCTTCGATGTGATCTCGGATAGCCATGTCTGGGGAGCCTTGAGTTGAAGAACTATCTCCCTCATCCTATTCCTGATAGCCCTCGGAGACCAGGCTGTGTAAACCTTTAGTTCTCTACGTTTGTCTAAGCAAAATCAGGGCTGCAATGACTGGGCAACACCGGTCGCTCCTGAGAGACTGGAGGCTATTTTTCTCTGGTCGAGCCAGGACAGTCGGATTTCAGCGAGCCAAAACAACACTCTCTCTTCCTTTGACAAGTGGTCCGACAAGCCGCCTTTGAGATCTTGCAACTTTGACACGAGATTCCATGTTCTTTTAGTATCATGATCCATAATCATTCTATCTAGTTCTGTCGCTAAAGACTGTAGATCCGTGATTAGTTCATCGTGCTCGCGTTTCATGACTTTGACAAGTTCTTTATCGTTTCCGAGTTTGGATTCGAGGATTGGAAAAAAGTCCTTTTCTTCCTTGGCTGTATGCTGCGTGAAGTCGTCTCGCATTCGGTTGCTCGTCTCCACGATTTCCTTTAGGACCCTCCTGCCCTTTATTGGGCCGGAGCTTTCTAGGAATGCGATTTGCTTGTCCAGCTTGTAGACTTCGCTGAGCAGCGTGGAGTGTTCGAGCTTGAGGATGTCGAGAGCTTCCATTTCTCCCAGAGGCTAATTGGCGTTTGTAGGGATACTTGTTGTCCCTAACGGGTACGGACCTTCGGGCTCCTAGCTTGTAGCGTTCTTGGGCGCGTGCACGTGCCTATTGGTCATAAAGAGGAGACTGAAAACCGCGAGGATCAGCGGCGCGATTCTCAGTGAGATTCCGGAATTTCCATTGTCGTTGCTTCTCTTACCCGCGATGGCGAGGATCGCGGTGGCGGTGCCTAGTGCTGCAATTCCAGTGAGTAGCTTGAACTTTCAAATGTACCAGTCTAAAGTAGAAAGTATCCTATTCGACTGGCGCAAAGAGCCCATTTGTCCCAGTAATCGCTGCTTGAACTTGTCAGAAGAATCATCGCCCGTATTGGTCCGGGAGTCTCCCAATGTTAGCATGAGAACCAATGTAGGGACTGGTGAAGGCATCTTTGTCACTGCTACTATCGATTCTCGGTTAACACATTGATAACTCCATGAATGCCAGAAAACTCGAATCGGAAACGTGCACGATTCTCGCCGACCGGTCACAGTTATGCACATGCCATGAAAGATCCTCCCGTTTCCGAAATCAGTTTGTAATGGTGGTGCCGGCTGTTCCCTTGAGAGCTTCTTCCGCGCTTTCGAGTGGGGCTATGATCGCCCGTTTTCCGACTGAGCTAGATAGGAAGGTGACGGCGCTCTCGATCTTGGGACCCATGCTTCCAGAGGGGAACTGACCTTGGGCAAGATACTTTTTGCACTCTTGCACCGTCATTCGATCGAGACCGCGCTGTTCGGGCTTGCCATAGTTGATGGATACCTTGTCAACGTCGGTGAGAATTAGCAAGGTCTCTACTCCAACAATCTTAGCGAGAAGGGCCGCAGTTCGATCCTTGTCAAGGACCGCTTCAACACCTCTTAACCCGCCATCCTTATCCCTGATAACCGGTACTCCTCCCCCGCCCGCACTGATCACGACGGTGCCTGCTTCGTAGAGCCGAATGATGGTCTCCTTTTCGAGTATGTCCAAGGGGGTTGGAGAGGGTACGACTCTTCTGTAGCCTCGTCCGCTGTCGTTGATCATGCGCCAGCC
>JAJPJY010000158.1 GCA_021323995.1 bacterium
AAGAAATTCATCAACCAGGGACCCTACGAGAACCGGGACATCGACACGACCCTAGACATGGGATGGAACCTCCTCAGCGTGCTCCCCGACAATGAACTGAAGAGAATCGACCCTGCCACGATCAAGAAGTGGTCGCCCAAATACCGCGGAAAGAACGCCTAGAAAATGCCCGACATTATTCCGGGCGCCCGTCCCACCCGGATGGAGCTGATTGCCCTCCGGAAAAGACGAACCATTGCCCAGCGTGGAGAAGACCTCCTACGGGAAAAACTGGACGCACTGATGATAGAGTTCTTCCAGTTCGCCCGGGAAATAACAGCTCTGAGAGCCAAGACTCAGGACCTGCTCAACCAGACATACCGTAAATTCGCCGAGGCGCAGATGCTTATGGGCGCAACGCGTCTGGAAGAAACATCCCTTACGGCCCAGGATCGGTTCGACGTTGACGCGACAACGAGGAACGTTATCGGAGTATCCATACCGGATGTGGAGGTAAAGGTTAGACCTCTCGAGGGATACCCGTACTCGATGATAGGCACCTCTGCGAAATTGGACGAAGCTGTTGCCTTGATGACAGAAGCTGTGAAGAACGTGGTCGAGCTTTCCGCTGCGGAAGCTGCGATACGGAGACTAGCCGAGGCCATAGCAGCTACCAAGAGACGGGTCAACAGTCTCGAATACATTGTAATCCCAAGGATACTGAACACGATACGTTACATTGAGATGAGTCTGCAAGAACGCGCTAGAGAGGACTTTTTCAGACTAAAACGAATAAAGACCCGGCTGGAAGAGGAAGAAGAGCAGTTGACCGTTCAGCCATTGGCGAGCTAGCCCGGTATGCTTAGTGAACGCTTGACCATTCGTTCCCGCATGTATCGCATCTGAACATCTTCGTCTTCCCACTCCGTCCCTCACGAGAAGAGAGCGCAACATTGGTCGACCCACACTTGGGACAAAGCTGATGGTAGATGCTCGTCTTCAACGTGTCCACGATATAGCACGATTTTGAATGGTCATTCCAGAACATACACAGGTCCCGAACGCAGACGGACGCCATTAACGGACAAATCATCTGGTTGAACTTGCTAGTGGCCGATCGGAGAATCCTTCTGAAAGTCGGATCCCGCATGTCCAAGAATGGTTCTATGGTTGCTTCGACCGCAGGGTCCATTCTAGGCTCGTTCTCTCCTTCATCCTCGGCCAAACGTTTCGAGACTCCTGCGTTGTTCTGTTAGCAGTCTTACCGAATGCTAAGGCTGGTGTCCCCGAGAAGAACGGTGCAGAGGCACAGGGCTTATGCTCGAAGTGTTCGGACTGGACGGTTGAACCGGTCCTAGAGTCCTTTCAATGGTTACGTCAGTAATTCTATTAATCACGAGGAACGTCTGGAGTATCGGGGCTATTCTTGGTGCGGGTTCAGCTTGTCAGCTACGAGCCGGACCTCGAACGGGTCTGCGCTGCCGCCATGCGCTCATGCTACTCACCCCACCCGGGCTACCAGTTGTTCGCTTACACCTCACCCGACAAGGCATTGGAGGGAGAGAAAGTCTTCGACCATGAACGAATAATCGGGCTGTTGAAACGCTCCCTAGAACTGGGACATTATGATATCCTGGAGCATAACAGCATAACATGGCTCGTCGAGGCTGGCGAGAAAGACATTCTCTCCCTCCTAAACTCGTCAAAATTCTTCGAAACAAGCAGAATCGACGAGGACAGATGGATAGTCACGACAAATCTTAGGGTCCTAGTCGAACTGACAAGATCCAAACACCCAACCTGGCTCACCAAGGAGCTGCTAGCCACGCTCGATACTGCCGCGCCCAACATAGCGTCAGCACTAGCCCAGACAGTCAAGAGTTGAACCATACGACCAGCAAAGTCATCCTGTTCAGCTTCACCGATTATCCCCGCCTAGTCTCAAATCTCGAGGCACAAGGCGTCAAGACGAGCCAAGACGACCTACTGCGGCACGGAAGCTTCACTTTCGACCTGCAAGGCGTCAGCAGGGCCGCAAGCCACCAGATAGTCCGACATAGAATCGCCTCGTTCAGCCAACAATCGCAGAGGTACGTCAAGATAACTCGAAGCTATGGATACCTCAAGCCCTCAGGAATACCCGAGGATCTGAAGGTCCCGGTCGAAATCCACGGGCAGAAAATGGAGCTCAACTTTGCCGACGTCATGGATCTGACACGCCAAGCAGAGGAGGGTCTAGTCGCGAAAGGAATCAAGGCGGAAGACAGCCGCTATCTCCGACCCAACGCGGCGACCACGAACATCGTGATGAGCATGAGCCCACGCCAGCTGATCCATTTCTTCAACCTGCGATGCGCTCCCGATGCACAGTGGGAGATAAGGGACCTAGCCTGGTCCATGTACGCAACCGTGAGCCTAGTTGCTCCCCAAGTATTCGGTCCCCTACCAGCCGCCGATGAGAGCGATTATGTGAAGAAACGAGTAGAGATCGTCGGCGATCTAGTCCGGAAACAGGCTGGCTCCTTCGAAAAGACAGCGTCTGGAGAACTCTTCCATCTCGAAGTGTCACCATATCTCGACCTTCTCCATCCGGTCGAGAGCTTCGTCCGAAAATACTGATCATTGACCCCTAAAGAACGGGAACTGCTAACTGGAATGGGCAACTGCCATGCGGCCTGCCATGCGAGCTTCGAAGAGACGGTGGAGATGGTCGGAGGCTCGCGCGGATTATCCCCAGATGAAGTCAAGAGTATGCTTACCCGGATCCGAGAAACGAGTGGAAGGGACGAGGAATATCGAAATCTCAGGAGCAGACTTCCCCAAGACTTCCCGGTCTAGCTAAAGGAGACGTTTTGGATGAAGTGTCCGACTTGTGGAACCGGTTTTGACTCTAACGACTTCGATGCTTTGGGGAAGCACTTCTACGCTGAAGCCTTGCGAAGTGATGGTCGCCACGTGATGTGGCTGAACAGAAACATCACCAAGAACAAGACTGACGCGACAGCACTCTCAGGCTTGTTTGAGAGATTCTTCGCACTCGGGAGTGGTGGTCTTCAAGGATGGGTCAAGCGCCGGTTCATCGAAAAATTCTACGGTCCACGGCCCCACCCGTTTGTCTCGGCCCTGCAAAATCCTAGTCGTGGTACTTTGTTGGGCTATGTTGTCGAGCATCAGCATTTTCTCCGCCAATGGGTCCGGTCTTGCTCGTTCATCATGGCCCGGACAGACGAGACTGAGGTGGTCATGTACGAGCTGGATAATATCAATACGGAGTTTGGGGGTGCGGGTCCGGACAGGCCGAGCCATTATGAACTGTTGTTGAGGATGGGCGAGAGCCTCGGCCTGGACAGAACTAAGGTTCTAGCAACTCCTCCATTGCCCGATACTAAGGACGCGATCCGCGTCTGGGACGATATCTGCCAGGATTATCACTGGGTCGAGGCCATGGTCGCAATGCATGGACTGGAACTGATTGCAAACCGGAATCTTCGCAAAGAAGGAGCGTCGGTTCACTACTTTGATCCTGAGATCTTGAAGACTGGTCAGGTGACTGATGCGACCAAGGCTTTCCTGCGCGAGGGTTACGAGGCCGATGTTGGACATTCCGAGGAGGCTTTGGATCTTGCGGCGAAATTTGCTGGCAGGCTTGGGGTTGTTGATGACGTTCAGGCTACTTTCATGAGATCGATTGACGCGTTCGACAATTACCTGATGGCTAGATTAGAGAGGGGAAAGCAGTTTGAGACTGCCTGAGAAAGGCTGTGCTCTCTGCGAGGCGACATGGGGAGACTACTGGGAAGAGGTTGAGGGGCAGAGGATGTTCTTCTGCTGCGACATTTGTGCGACCGAATTCAAGAATATAGTCCGAGAGGTCAAAGCACACACGGGGTGGAAGAATATCGATGAGATCAGGATGACGGGGGATTATCGAGGCCGAGACTGTAGCGCGCTAAACGCTGACCGGAAGTACACCTTCTTCATCCGGTTCGATTCGAAAGGCGAAATTCAGACTTTCAAGGAAGTTCCGACGCCCCGCTGAAGGTCATCCTCCACGGGAGGAAAGAGCTACCTGCTAGCGGTGTGAGCGGGCTTCGGCCAGATCTTCTTCGTGCTGATCAAGAACCTACCGCCAAAGGTCAGTAGAATACTCTCGAAGTTGGACAGCAACGGTTGCGCTCCAAGAAAAGTTGTAAAACTCCAGAGAATTGGGAGTCTTACGAGGAGGTCCGCTGAGGCGATGGAGTTGAAGAAGGCGAATCGACCTAGAAATCCTGCGGCTCCCTTTCTGCCCTTGAAGACCAGTGCCTCGTTGAGAAGGAAGTTGACCACGACCGCGCCTTGACTGCTGATCACCGCGTACACGATGTAGAATGAACCGCCGAGAACAGTTGCAATAAGCCCGCTGAGAGCATTTATTCTGATTAGGACGAACATGATGTACTCGTTCAGAAAGAGACCGAGTCCTCCGACGAAGCCGAACTTGAACAGTAACCAGGCGCCAGGTTTCCAGCGGCTCGGCTTGACCGTGCGAGGGTACATTCCGAAGCCGGATGAGAAGTGAGCATCTGCGAGAGCGGCCCGGTAGAGTGCCGCTTGAGTGTAGTGCTTTGGCATACTAGCTTCGGTGAACGGGTTGCGTAGTCGATCTTCGAGAGTCAAGGCTCGATCTCGTGGGCATCAAGCATAACTGCTTCCGGTCATATAACCGATACCCCTTCGGTCGACCCTCACAACCAGAGTCGTGTGGAATGATCTACCCACGTTCGCTGCTAGATGGAGACCGACCTTGTTCCAGGATTACTAAAGACGAGTATTCTATGATTACTCAGTTTGCGATTACAGGGATCAAAGGCAGTGGTGGGCTTGAGCTGATTATCTGTTCAAACTCCCGCCTTGCTTTCTCCATCTTTGGATAGATTACTTCTCGGAAGCCGGTGACGGCGAACTCGTTTGGCCTGTACGGGTCGTTGATGACTCGGAGACCGCGTAGGGCTAGCTCGTAGTTCTTGGATGCTGTCTCGAGGAAGAAGCCGACGACCTGGTCGTTGTACCAGTCTCGGAAGCCCATTTCTTTCTTGTGCCATCCCCAACGAGCAAGCAGACCCCGGGCGAACTTTGCGTGTTTGAAGGCGTTCATGAGCCAGTTGTGCGCGAGCCATTGTGGAAGGTTGAAACGTACTTGTTTCCCGGCGACTTCGAACTCTGGACGGTTCAGATGAATGTACTTGATCCTGTCCCCGTTCTCTTCGTCAATATTGTAGCGAATCTTGTCCCGGTCCAGTTTCTCCTCATCGGTCAGAAGGAGCGGCGTATAGATCTCGTCCTTGATCGCCATCACCTTGTGAAGGTTCAAGATTACCGCCTTGGTCGCCGCGTAATTCTTGTCGGGTCGGTCGAGCTTGAAGACCTCCAGGACCCGGTCGACATACTTCTTAGCGTAATCGAATCCTCCCCACATGATGAGATCGTAAACGCGCCGGGCAACATTCCGGTTCGCCTCCTCGTCGAAGCCCATCTTTGCAACGGTCTCCTCTACCATGCTTCGATATTCCTGACCGGCGGATCGGCCTTTCCAGAACATCCAGTACGAGTGGGCTATGGTCTCGGCCTTGCGGTCGAGGAGCTGGGCATAGGGTTCTTTGGCTCCGAAGAGTCGGAGTATTTTCTCGTCAGCAACGATGTTCTTGAACTCTAAGAGTTCAGGCTGAGCTACGAGTTTTCGTCCGAGCTGGAAGGCTTCCATGTTCCGTTTTCTCTGGCTTGGGCTGACGGTCTCCATTATCGCGTCGACTAGATTCTTCTCGCCGACGGGTATCGCGCCTCGCTGGAAGGCCATTCCGAGGAGGATGATGTTCGTGAACAGTTTATTCCCGTAGAAGAGCTCGGAGATTTCGCCTACTCTGCCGCTGGTGTACTCGTCGATGTTGGTGTGTTTTCGAATATTGTCCTCGACGTCTGTGGGATAGTTCATCATCCCAGCGAGCATCGGGATCGTGGGAATTACGCTGCTGTTGACGACTGCGGTTGTATGGGCTCTGCTTGCGTAGAGCAGGCTTCTCTCTGCCTCAAGCATGTCCAGGCCTAAGAGTAGGTCCGCTTTGCCATTCGGGACGATCGTGGAGATTTTTGCATCTCCTCTCGCGTAGTTGATGTGTGCTGAGACCGCGCCATTCCTTATGGCGAGTCCTTTCTTGTCGTTGAACTTTACAGTGTAGCCTTCCTTGGTGCCTGCTCTGGCGAGGGTTGAAGAAAGTACTCCGACTCCCATTCCTCCGACCCCACTGATGAACGCACTCCACGTATCCGTGAACTTGTGAATGTTGGGAGCAGGGATATTGTCAAGTGGAATCATTTTGGCCCTAGGACGCGGCGGCTTGTTGCGTGTAACGACCACTTTTTCGAAGCTGGGGCAGGCCATGATCTTCGTGCAGTAACTGTCACTTACACATGTGGACTGGTCGATGCTGATCTTCTCCCCATAGTCCGTGTCTATAATTGTCAACCCGGGACAGCCTGTGTTCTTTGTACACTCGCGACAGTTCTCGCAGACTTCTTGTGAGATATTGATGAATTCTTCGCGGGGGATGAATCCTTGCCGGTCTATGATCTTGTTTCTCTCGGCGCGTTTTCGTTTGTGGAATGTTATTCCGCATTCCTTGTCGGCGATTATGACCTTGACTCCGGGCTTGGCGAACGCCACGTCCAGTTCTTTCATGTACTTCTCCCTGTTCGAGGGCGGCATCTTCTTCACATAGATCTGTCCGCGACCCATTGCCCGTACGATACTGAGAATGTCTTGGGGTATTGTCTTGTCGCCCATGATGTTGTGGCCCGCCTCGGGTGTAGGCTGGTGGCCGGTCATCGCCGTGTTCTTGTTTTCGAGGATGATGTAGAGAATGTCCTGGCCTTCTTTGATGCTGTTGGAGATGGCGGTTATTCCTCGCCAGAAGAATGTCGAGTCTCCCATCAGCGCGTATTGCTTGTTGGTCACGAACGGGTCCATGCCGCTTCCCGCTGCTCCACCTAGCGCCATGGCTGTTAGATTGTGCATCTCGCCGAAGGGTGGTAGGAAGCTCATCGAGTAGCATCCGATATCTCCGTGGGCGAAGATGTCCTTGTGGGCCGGCTGATCCCGCATCGAGTGAACAGCACTCAACGTTTCCCGGTGAGGACACCCTGCGCAGAATCCTGGAGACCGTGGGGGTACGAGTACTCCGTAGGCTTTGATCTCGGTTAGGAGGTCTAGCTCTTCGTGAATCTTCTTCTCATCATATTTCGCGGACTTGTCTCCCATCTCGAGGAGTAAGCCGCCGATCTTCTCGATCAGCATCGACGGTGTTAGTCCGCTTTCCTCCGGGAATCCGTCCGCGTCCCGAGGGAATGTCTTTCCCCATATGCTGGGTTCTTTCTTTACTCTTCCGTCCTGGACGAGATCGGTGAGAATCGTCTTGATCTGGGTCTCAATTATGGGACCTTTCTCTTCAACAACTACGATATTGTCGGCGAGTTTGGAGAACTGCTCGACAATGTTCGGGTCTAGTGGGAAGGTGACTGAGAGTTTGAGGATTGGGAATTGCTCGTTGCAACCTATCTCCCAGAGAGCCTGTTCTAGGTAGCTGTAAGAGATTCCTGCGGCGACAAATCCGATATTGTGTTTCTTATCGTCCGAGTAGAGTATCTTGTTCAGGTTGTGCTGTCTGACGTAGTCGTGGACTCGTGGGAACCGTTCGCGGATAATCTCTTTCTCAAGATTCCAAGTGTTTGGTGGGATGCTGACTTTTCGTTTGATGTCTACATTCGCTATGTCGAGGGTGATCGGGTGTTTGAAGCTGATCTCAGGGGACTTGTTGTCGTATACCTGAACATTGCCTCCGCCTTCTGCCAGATACGTTGTGATTAGGTAGCCTACTACTAGGTTTGAAAACGCGGATAGTCTGAGTGCTTCGCCTACCCAGTCCTTGATCTCCTGCGGATTGCTAGGCTCGATAATGGGCATCTTCAGATGCTCCATCAGTGCTCGACTGTCTCCAGCGACTTGTGTGCTGGAGGCGTGAGGGTCGTCGCCGCATACGACGACTGCTCCTCCCCGTTTACCGCTGAGCCCGTACTTGTCGGAGTAGTTGATGATGTTGATTGGATCAGCCGCGACGTTAAGGCCGACGCTCTTCATGACGGCTATCGCGTTTACGCCCACGTCCATGGCGCCGTTGAGCGCTGCTGCGCCCTGGGACTCGTCGTTGGTCATTTCGCCCCAGAGTCCGACCTCGCGGAGAATGTCCGCGTTCTCTTCGAGGATCGTGAAAATCTCAGCTACTGGAGATCCGGGGTATCCGGCTATGAGTCCAACCTGGTTCTCTAGCGCTCCTTTGACTATGAGCTCGTTTCCGTTGAACACGTCGATACCGGACTGTTGGACAAATCGCTTGTCCGACATCAGATCACGTGGCTATCCGTATAGACAGTATTTGTTGCATTACATAAGCCCGACGTTCTACTCTATATTGGACCCGAGTCTTAGGCATTGCCTGAATCGAAACCGTTCGTACGATAACGTCGGACCCAGATTAGGGAGGTTAGGTGAGGTCGCGGTAACTTCGGCAAGCCTCAATAGTTTCGTCAAATTGTAAACTATCGAGTTCTGGTGTTGCGTCGCCTGGTGATCGCCGCCTTAGTCTTGCCGATCTTGATTTTCTTCTTAGCACCAGTCATCCCTGTGGGGTCACCGCCATGGGCCTGTGGACATCTAGAGGTCGCATATACTGACTGGCAATCCCCGAGCTATCACGTTCTGTCGATCGGATATCATTACGTTGCCTACACCGGTTCTGCTATCCCCGCGTCACCGCATTGTGTCTAACTCTCACCCGAACTTTAAGAGGGGAAAGAGCCGATTCTAAGACACTCCCCCTCATCAACGAACTCTCAGTTACACAGCTTTCATGAACTCGGAGCTCTCTTGCGGTGCGTCTTAGAGGAGAGATTGGTGAATGGTGTTTGGAATCTTCATCGATGTGCCCCTTCTCACAATCCCATTCCTTCTAATGGTACGATTCAGAAAGCGTTTGACCATTACAATATCGCGGCTGAGATTGCCGATTATCGCGCTGTACGTGCTACTCGCTGTCCCTCTCCTCATCTTCGAGGAGCAGATCGACTGCATGCCTTCCTGGTGCGGCACCGTCGTGATTCCGCCCACGATCCCGTTCTTGCTCCTGGAGATGATAGTGCTCGCTGGACTGGTTTTGCGAGTTCACGCGAAGAACCCGTTGAAGGTTACTCTTGTGTTCAGCATCTACGGCCTATTGTTTGAGCTCTTTCTAGGCGGGCTGGTGGGAGCACCGGTTGTGATAGCTGCGCTTCTCGCTCCCTATGTGGCAATGGGCTATGCGTTTGTCTCCATGCTACCTCTGTCAGTCCTCATGGAAGGAAAAGACCAGAGGACGAAGCCTATCCCGCCTATTCAACCGGCATCTGGTATCGGGTAGCGTCCCGGCCTAGAGGACGATGCGCTGATGATCTCGTTCTCCATGTCTTCCTTGATTCTCGACTTTCCTCTTTCGCTTGGCTTTCCATAACCTCCTCC
This sequence comes from bacterium, assembly GCA_021323995.1. GTDB lineage: Archaea > Thermoproteota > Bathyarchaeia > 40CM-2-53-6 > 40CM-2-53-6 > 40CM-2-53-6. The sequence goes on from JAJPJY010000158.1 coordinate 9,563, forward strand.
CCCAGCAGTTCTGATTTCAATCGTGTCTCCCCTTTGGAGAATGATAGTGGTTTTGACCGGGAGTCTGATCTTGCGATACTTTCCCTTCCTCCTTTCATAGAGAACGACCTCCGTCCGGGCTCCGGGTCTCCCTCCAAAGAGTCCTTGAGGATGGTTTCTTCCTCTCTCTGCGAGTACTGTGACCGTAACATTGTTGCTCTGTGCTTGGTATGATCTGATGATTCCAGTGCCTCCACGGTTTCGTCCGGGTCCGGCGCTGTCAGGTCTCAGCTCATACTGTCTGATTAGCAACGGATATGATCGCTCCATCTCTTCAATTGGCGTGTTCATCGTGTTGGTCATGTTCGCCTGTATGCCGTCGATCCCGTCACGATCGTTCTGCGCTCCGAGACCTACTCCTATCGTCTCATAGAAGGCCCAACTCTTCCCTTTCCAGACTCCGCCCATCATGACATTGTTCATTGACCCGCCAGAGTCAGCTGGGACCTTGTCTGGAACTGCGTTCGAGAATGCGCGGTAGACCAGATCCGCATTCCTCTGGCTTGTCTCAACATTTCCACCCGCGACCGGATGCGGATAAGTCGGGTTGAGGATTGACCCCTTAAGGGCGTTGGCTTGGATTGGTGCGAAGGCTCCATGGTTCGCTGGAACATCATCTCCCGTTAGCGTTCGAGTGACGTAGTAGACGGCTGAGAGTGTTACTCCGAAGACTGCGTTGAGAGGACTCGATACTTGGCGATCTGTTCCGGCATAATCTACACGCAATCCTCCTTTCGACAGCGTGATTGTGACTTGTAAGCGGATGTTGTGTCCATCAGGATCTTCGAGAACGTCTTCAGCATGGTAGGACCCGGCTGGCATCTTTGATAGTCTAAGTCGTGCTAGCTGCTCCGTCTTCTTCAACGATTCCGCGCAGGCTTCTCGGAAAGTTCTCAATCCATGTTTCCGGACGAGTTCGAGGACCCTACGCTCACCGGTGATATTGGCGGCGATCTGCGACTTGAGATCGCCCATCCTCTCCTTCGGAGTTCGTGACTTTAACGCCAGAGCTCTAACTGCACTGTCCAAGATTCTGTTTTTTCTGACTAAGTATCGGGGATCGATGACGACTCCCTCTTCGAAGAGTGTCTTGGCATCCATCGAGATGCTTCCAGGCACTTTGCCCCCGACATCAGAGTGGTGAGCCTTGTTCGCCGCGTATCCGACTAGACGGTTAGCGTCATAGATTGGCCGGATTACCGTTACGTCGTTTAGATGGGTCCCGGCGATGTACGGATTGTTGACCATGATCATTGACGATGGCGCAAGGTCGATACTTTCGCGCTCGCAGTAGTCTAGTGTCTTCGCGAGTCCCCAGGGAAGAGATCCGAGATGAACGGGAATGTGCTCTGCCTGAGAGAGTAATCGTCCCTCGCTGTCGAAAAGGGCGGCGGAATGATCCATCCTCTCGCGGATGTTGGGCGAGTAGGACGCGTTGCGGAGAGCGATGCCCATCTCCTCGCTCGCATAGACGAGCGAGTTTCTGATGACCTCAGTAGTCGTCGCGTCCATACGCAACACTGGTATCCTTGGCGGTTGGACGATAAGCTCTTGTTATTCAGTTTGCTAGATCCGGCTTGAGACTAGGCCCCTTCTACTGAAGAGGGCTCAGCAACCACTAGTCCAGTAGATCGAAGCGAGTCGAGAGTCTTTGGTCGGCTGAGAATCCGGAGCAGTGTATAGCCTCCGATGCTGATCGCTAGGATACTGCCGGCAAGGATTCCGCCGATCGAAGCAAGAAGTGGGATCGAAAACAGGTATCCGAGGTATGTGCCCACTATCAGTGCGATGATTATGGTTTCTGTATTGACTGCGAGCAGCCAGCTTGCCTTGCGTCCTCGAATGGTCCAGTTTCGCTGGCTGACCTTCCATGCAAGTGTTGCGGCGATGAAGTTGGCCAGGCTTCCGAGAACCACGTCGATCCCGGTCTGCGCCCCTGTGTTTCCGAGGATCGTGTCGCCGACAAGATTTCCCAAGCCCGCACCGATCGTTACGCCGATGACTGCAGGCCATCCGAAGATGATGGACAAGGGCATCAAAAGATCCGCAACTCGGACCTGAATTATTGGAATGCTAATTGGTGCAAGAATCGAAACTAGGATCGCGTACAGTGCAGCGATTGCACTTGCGAGTGTGAGCTGTCGGGTCCGAGGACTTCTTGTACTGATTCCTATTGGTCTTGCCAATTTGCCTCCCTACTCCGGGGTTTCGTATGGCGCAACGGGTGGAAGGCCCCACTCACGCGCCTGTTCTGTCGCCTATATCTTCAAGATTTAAGGTTGCGAACGGGACCGTTTCAAGATCGAATGTCCGAGCTGTAGCGTTTCTTCACTAGCCTCGTCTGCGGCGTCTAAACCTGCCACCGCTTCTGCCCCCCTTCTGGCGTCCCCTATTGTCTCGTTTTCTCCTCCTGCCTCCGCCGTGACCGCTAAAGCCTGTGGGTCGTGGAGGCAGCATCAAATGGGTTCGAGCAGCGCTTTCGAGCGCGAATCTCACGTCCTGGTCTATCGGGGACCCGGTCATGTCTTTGATCTTGTTGAAAATGTCGTGATCTTCGCGGCTGACGAGTGAGATCGAGGTCCCCCTCTTTCCCGCACGTGCGGTCCGTCCAACTCTATGGAAGTACATGAGAGGCTCGTCGGGCATGTCATAGTTGATCACGTGACTGACCCAGGGAATGTCAAGACCTCTGGCAGCAACGTCTGTTGCGACAAGCACATCGATTCGTCCCTGACGGAATGCTTGTGAGACAGCGTTCCTCTGGCCTTGTGACATGTCGCCGTGTAGGGCTTCAGCGTTCACGTTGTTTCTTGCGAGTGCTTCGGCGAGATGGGCTGCTCTGATCTTGGTCGAGCAGAAGACCAAGGCTCCTTCCATCCTTTCTGTCTTGAGGATGGCGAGTAGGACTGGGAACTTGGCGCCTTCTTCTGCATTGATGTAGGATTGGCGGAGTGACTCTACAGAGATTTCTTCGCTGTCGACGAATACACGCAATGGATTAGTGAGATATCTCTGGGAGAGTTTGACAACCTCGTTAGGCATTGTGGCCGAGAATAGTGCCGTCTGGTGGCCTCGTGGGACATTCTCGAGGATTGATTTGACGTCGTCGATGAAGCCCATGTCGAGCATTCGGTCGGCCTCGTCAATAACGACGAAGCGTGCGCCGCGGAGATCTATGGTTCTGCGCTTTAGATGGTCGAGGAGTCTGCCTGGTGTAGCGACGACTATTTTCGCATAGCCGCGTTGAAGCTGATCTATCTGAGTTCTCATGCTCGCGCCACCAAAGATGGGCATGGTCCGTGATGGGAGATGCTTGGCAAGACGTTCGAACTCTCCCGCGACCTGTACTGCGAGCTCTCGAGTCGGGACGAGTACTAGTCCCTGAATTTCTCGAGAGTTAGGCGCGACTTTCTGCAGCATTGGCAGGGCATAGGCCAGTGTTTTGCCGGAGCCTGTCTGGGCTTGCCCGATCAAATCTCTGCCTTTCAAAAGAGGCGCAATAGCTTCTACCTGGATGGGGAATGCTTCATGGAACCCCATGTCTTTGATACCCTGTAGGAGACGAGGGTTTAGACCGAATGATTCGAAACCTTGGGCCAATCTGATCACTCATGCACTCGGTTAAACATGTCTATATCTCCATACGCGTCTATCTTCCAATTCCAGTTCCTTCCGATCATAGTAGTCGAATCGTACTCTTCCATGATGCAAGGGCCCCTACCCAAGATGCCTGGGGCCAGATATTCACGGTTGTAAATCGGTATCTTTTGCCTTGTGTTCGAGATCAGAACGCTTCTCGTTGAAGAGGGAGCGGAAGTTCTTGAGGTTTCGAGTCTTTTCTTGACGAGTCTGGCTTTTGGTGTTGGTATGACTGCTCGGACCCATGCGTTGACCGCTTCTACAGTATCTTTTGAAGAGTATCCGTAAAGTTTCTTGTGTTCTCGGCCGAACAGCCTTGCCAAGTCAGTGCCTTTCTTGTATGGGACAGTTATCGCGTAGGCTTGACCTTGATATCTTAGGTCGATGTGCTCAACTGTCCGGTAGGTTGTGAAGCCTTCCTGTTTCAGCAATCTTCTCGCCCGTTCTCTGACTCTTCTGAAATACGATTCGATGCTGGTTGCGACTGGCTTGAGAATTGGCTCCGAAAAGGTTCTGGACAATTCGGCGGTGAGGAGCCCGAATGCCGAAAAGAGACCAGGGTGGGACGGGATGACTATTCTGTTGATCCCCAGTTCCTCAGCCAGATCGGAAATGTGCAATGGTCCAGCGCCCCCGAATGCTAAGAGTGTGAATTCTCGAGGGTCTCGGCCGCGCTCGCTGGTTACGAGTCGGACGGCTTTGCTCATGTTGTTGTTGACTATTCGAACAATGTTCGCCGTGGTCTGGTCGACGGTTTCGCCAAGTCTTCGGCTCAGTTTCCTGACTACTCCCAAAGCTAGCTCGTAGCGCAATTTGAGGTGGCCCCCAAGCAGTTGGGACGGGTTGATTCTTCCAGCGACTATGTTTGCGTCGGTCACAGTTGCGTGTTCTCCGCCCCTGCCATAAGCTGCGGGTCCTGGGTCTGAGCCGGCGCTATCGGGTCCTACTTTCAAGTCTCCGGTATCGTCGAGCCGGGCTATCGTTCCGCCTCCAGCGCTTACTTCTGCCAGATCAATGAACGGTTGCCGAACAGGATAACCGCTACCCCTAATTGAGCGTCCGTGGTAGAATCGCGCTGCTGCTTCAAACTCGTAGGCCAGTTCTGGTTGACCATCGATGATTGTGCCCGCCTTTGCTGTCGTCCCGCCCATGTCGAACGTGATTGCTCTCTTGATTCCTAGCAGGTCGACTATGTTTTTGGAGGCGAGTACTCCTGCGGTAGGTCCGGATTCTATCATAGAGACTGGATGCCGTGAGGCATAGTCCATGGTGCTCGTGGTCCCATCAGAGTTCATCACGTAGATGGGACATGAGAACCCGATTCGGCGCAGTTTCCTTTCCAACCTTACAAAATATCGTGAGACGGGTTTAGATAGCGTAGAATTCACCACAGTGGTGCTAGTTCTCTCGTATTCTCGGTAGACTGGATCAGTCTCGCTTGAGATGTCGATTTGTCCTTTGAAGCCGGATTCTACTAGTAGGTCCCGCGCTCTTCTTTCGTGTACTGGGTTGATGTAAGAATTCAGAAAAGAGACAGCGACTGCGTCGAAACGGGACCGTTTGACTTGGAAAGCGACTTGTTTGACATCGCGTTGGTCGAGTCGTTCGAGCTCGGACCCGTCCGAGAGTATTCTTCCGCGAACTGTGAAACGGTCCTTTCTCTCAACCAGCGGTATTGGTCGTTCTGTTTTGAGGTTGTAAATTTCGGGTCTTCTTTGCCTTCCTATCTGGAGTATGTCTCTGAATCCCCGGGTTGTTATTAGCGCCGTTTTTGCCAGTCCGCTGTGGACCAGTAGCGCGTTCGTGGCTGCTGTGGTAGCATGTGTTATCAGCGAAAACTGGTTTGCTGAGTCACGATACTTTGTCAGAGCTTCGACTACTATCGCTTCCGGCTCTCTGCCGGTCGAGACCTTGAAGATCTCGACTTTCCCAGGTCCTCGGTCATCATATACGACGACATCGGTGAAGGTCCCTCCAACGTCAACACCCGCATAGAACATTGTGGAGCCTCTCCTTACTGGACTTAGGACTATTCGCTCAAGCTAGAACTTAATACTCTGCCGTGTTCTACCCTCGCTCCATGCCTGATCAGAGTGGTAATTGGAGGATCCACGTGAAGAAAGGAAGCTATGAAGTAGAAGTTGAGGGTCCAACCGCCGAGCGAGTCGAGAAAATGTTCGATGAGCTCGTGAAGAAGTACATGAAAAAGATCGCCGCACCATAGCCCATACTTCCTACGAGTCTCGCGAAACAGGCTGCCATTTTTGAAAGTTGGCATTCTCGGGAGCGGCGATGTCGCCAAGACTCTCGGGGGTGGATTCGCAAGTCATGGCAACAGTGTGAAGCTTGGTTCTCGCACTCCTGACAGTGAGAAGCTGAAGGTCTGGAGAAAAGAAGTCCAGGGTGAAACCTCGACTGGGACCTTTGCAGACGCCGCGTCCTTTGGAGATGCAATTGTCATTGCCGTTCTCGGTTCAGCGATTGATGAAGCCATCAACCTTGCTGGACCCAAGAATTTCACGGGGAAACTCGTCATCGACACTACTAACGCGTTAGACTTTTCGAAAGGCATGCCACCCGGACTCTTCACAGGGCTGAACGACTCTCTTGGCGAGAGGATTCAGAGAAAACTTCCCCAAGCGAGGGTCGTGAAGTGTTTCAATACGGTCCCGAATACTAGAATGTGCAATCCTGGCGACAAGAGTGCTGAGATGTTGATCTGCGGGAATGATCCAGAGGCGAAGCGGCAAGTGATTCAGATTCTGAAACAGCTCGGCTGGGCTGGAGCTATCGACATCGGAGGAATCGCCGAGGCCAAGTGGTTAGAAGCAGCTGTCCCGCTCTGGGTGAGAGTCGCAGTCTCCACGAACAACTGGAATTCGATGTTCAAGCTTCTTCACTAAAGAACCGACTCGAACAAAGTTAGAACTCAGCAAGAACAGATTGGCGAGATCGGTCTGGTCTATCCCACCGACTCCCTTCTCTATTAGCTGGAGGAACAGCTTAGATGGAACCTTTTCGCAGGTTTATGCTGTATTCCAAGTATGCTTTGAGACACATGCTCATGTGCATCCAGCCTTGACAATTCCCGTATGAGCCCTGCAAGCCTGCTTCAGTGGACCGCCACTTGCCCTCGACGATCTTGACCAGTGTCTCCTTCGGGTTCAAGGATTCGAAGCTCATCTCTACAATTGTGTCGTATCCAGCTGACGCGGGCATTGTTCCCGTCTTCAGGTCGTAGGAGCCTTCGCTGGCCTCCCAGGAGAACTGTATCAGCTTGTTCTTGACAACCTTGTGAACCTTCACTGGGAAGGTAGTCGGCTTCTCAGGATCATCATTGAAGGTCCACATGACGGTCTTCCCCTCATCCAAGGGTCCGTCGGCACCTCCTGTCGTGAAATACTTGGTGAGTTTTCTCGGATTGTAGACTGCGTCGAAAACTTCGCTTACTGGTTTCTGAATCTTCGTCTGGACGGTGAACTTTAGATCCATTGTGACCGTCCCGGGCTATATGTTATAGATTTATAACACTTTCTTCTTGACAGTGAGAGGAGAGGAAGAGTGCCTAGAGAAGAAAAGTACGATTCAATCTTCAAAGCCCTCGGCGATTCTCGGAGACGTGAGATACTTGACTTGCTTAAGCAGAGAGCAAGAACAACTGGAGAATTATGCGAGCAGTTCAGACAGCTTGACCGCTGCACCGTAATGCAACATGTGAGCGTTCTCGAGAGAGCAGATCTGATAGTCGTGAAACGTGAAGGTCGTCTCCGCTGGAACTATCTCAATCCTCTTCCGATCAAAGAACTGCATGACAGATGGATCGGGAGCTACGCGGATGGCGCAGTTGATCTGCTAGCCCGGATGAAGCGCGAAATCGAAGATAGCTAAGCCAAAGGCAAAGCTCGTAAGGACCAGATCAACTCTCAAGGCCCGATGTGATGGAATGACCAAGTTACGGGTTCTCAGTTTTGGCCTATCAATCGATGGTTACGGAGCAGGTCCCCGCCAAGACCTCAAGAATCCGTTAGGCGTTGGTGGTCAAGTTCTTCTCGACTGGTCCAGAGCTTCGAATACGTGGAGAAAGAGGCATGGAGCAGAAGGCGGAGACGAGTCGGGTGTTGATGAGGAATTTGGTGCACGTGGATTTCGGAATATTGGGGCGTGGATCATGGGCCGTAACAATTTCGGCCCGGTTCGGGGACCATGGCCAGATCATAGCTGGAAAGGATGGTGGGGAGACAATCCACCCTTTCACACTCCCGTCATTGTACTAACCCATCACGAACATCCACCGATCGAAATGAAAGGCGGGACAACCTTCCATTTTGTCACGAATGGAATAGATGCGGCCCTCAAGAAAGCTACCGAAGGGGCTGACGGCAAGGACGTTCGGCTTGGAGGCGGTGTTTCGACCGTTCGAGAATACGTTAAGGCCGGGCTAGTCGATGAGATCCACCTAGCAATAATACCAACTCTGCTAGGAACAGGTGAACATCTTCTTTCAGGTATTGACCTGGCAAAGATGGGTTATCGCTGCGTAGAATACGTTCCTTCAGCAAGGGCGTCACATGTCGTGCTGAGAAAACAACCGCATAAGATGCGTATCTGAACGAATAGCCGCCTTTGGGGATCCTGATTCAGGAATTGCATGAAAGCAATTGTTTCTCTGTCTCCTGAACTAGTCCCGCGCCGCGACTAGTTTCGTCTTCTCCTTGAAGAAATAGATGAGTGTTATGAACGATTAGAGAGGAGGACCAGCCCTCCTCCAAGAAAGATCATCGCAGCTAGTGTCACGACAAAAACAACCAATGATAGGAAGAACCCTCCCAGAATAAGGTAGATCAACCCCAGCCATACGGCGAGAAATATTGTGCCCAGTCCAAGAATTGCAAACCCTTGGGCGTTTCGGCCGACTCTTGGGATCATCGTACCAACTATAGGAAGGAGTGCGGTCAGACTCAAAGTCAGAGCAAGAGTCGTTTCTTGAATCGTGCGCTGCCCAGACACGCCCCACCCGAAAAATGATAGTAGGAACGCGAGTGTTCCACCAGTGGCTGCAAGAGTCCTCCCCCAAATCCCCGCAGCTATTCTCATTCGGGAATCTGTCACTTTGGTCACGCAGCTAATCGCACTACCTTACCTTTAGTCTTCTGCAATAATGAGCCTATCGTTTCGCTCAAAGAGGGCATACTCAGGAAGTTGTAAACGGAGAACTTATCGACTTACGGAGCCACAACTCAAAGTCGTAGCGTTGCTCAAGATCATTAGGCCTGCTTCTGAACCTGAGGTGGTTCAGTATTGGCTTCAAGGAGAATATGAGCATAGGGGCCCGGTAAGGGACCATCTGGACGCGTTGTATGGTGACGAGACACGGCTGATACATCTCAAGAATTTCGAGGACCAAGCTTCAAACGCAATGAGGTTAGAGATGCTGGAAAGTATCCGATGGTTCTTTACCCATTTCAGGGACACGGAAAAATACAAAGTCAATGCCTGGAACTTGGAACAGCTTAACGAAAACGACCTTGGTCAATTAGCACTCATCAATGAAGGAGACAGAAGAGAGATGTCAGGTGGCACATTGTCTCCCTTAGACGCTGCCCGACAAATCGAGAAGAATATTGGAACCCTTGGAGGGTTCGCTCGGCAGGATGCGGAATTCATAAGAGAGCATGCGGAAACGCTCGCTCTCGACGAGTCTAGGATAATCGTCGTTGGTCCCGAGACCGGACCTCTTACCGTAGTCGATGGCGTGCATAGGCTAACTGCTGTGTTTCTCTACTACTTTGTCAGAAAGCAAGGAACGTTCAATGCTAGAGAGGCGTATCATGGCGTTTCGCAGAGGCCGTATGATTATCAGTTCGGCTAACCGAGCTCGTGCGGTCGTGAGGACTCCGCAGACGAGATCCTTCACCTCCACATCCAACGCCTTCCAAATCATGGCTAGTAATATCTGACCTTTGTACCAGATCGGTTGGAGGTTTGTGGTAGGATCGCTCAGTCTGTACAGGTGAAGTCTTAATATCGCTGTAATGTTCGGGGCTCGATTATTCTCTGGAGCAGGGTCCCGTTGCTAGTTGCTATAGGGGTCGACCACAAGAAAGCATCTCTAGCGGCTCTCGATGCTCTGAACCTACGAGACCTTGGTAGCTTTTACGACGATCTTGGGATAATCCAAGGAGTTACCGAGCGCGTTGTTCTCCAAACGTGCAATCGAGTCGAGGTATTCTTGGACACGGCTGACGAGCAAGCTGTGCAGAGCGTGTTTAGAGCATGGTCCCTGGCAACGAAACTGGACGTCGACGGAATCCAGACGATTGCCGACGTGAGAGCCGGAGACGCAGTGATCGAACACTTGGTCAGACTCGCAACGGGACTTGAGTCAATGATAGTTGGCGAACCCCAGATCCTAGGTCAAATGAAAGAGAGCATGATAACCGCCCAGAACCACCTGGCAACAGGACCAGTCCTTTCAGAAGCCTTCGAAAGAGCAACCTCGGCCGGTGCGAAGATAAGATCTGAGACTGGAATTGGGAGAGGCGTCACCACGATAGGCTCGGCTGCGATCAAACTCGCGGAGCAGAGTCTTGGAAAACTGGACAATTGCAGGGTCCTGCTCATTGGGACGGGACAGGTCGGTGCGCTGGTCATGAAAGCGTTGAGAACCCGAGGCGTGAGCAACGTCGCAGTGGCTGGAAGAAATCATGAGAAGACTGAGGCGTTTTGCCGTTCATTCGGTGGCACTCCGATAGCTTGGCATGGAATCCTCGACATGCTCCGAAATTCGGATCTGATTTTGGTGGCGACCCGATCCGCACGTTACGTTCTAGACATTGAAAGCGTTGGTCAGCAGGCGGAAGGGTCCAATCGAAGACTAATGATTCTGGATCTCTCTAATCCGCGAAACGTGTCACCGGAGGTAGCCAAACTCAGCGGAGTAGATCTTCGAACTATCGATGATCTCAAGGGGATTGCCGAAGAAGGACTGGCGATGAGAAGGGAAATCGCAAAAAGTGCTGAACCTTTGGTTCGGTCTGCTGTCGAGAGAATATCTGCAGGGCTACGCAGAGAGAATGCAGAACCGGTGATCGCTGATGCTTTTCACAGAGCGGAAGAGATCAGGATAGAAGAGCTGGGCAAGGCACGGTCGAAACTGAATCTGACAGCTGAACAGGAACAGGTTTTGGAGTATATGAGCCAGAAGATTGTGGAGAAGGTTCTCAGTGGACCCGTCATGAATCTCCGCAGAACAGCTGAGAAGGGCGGGACTGCAGCTCGGACAGTAGCGGAAGAGATCCTAGCGGGGGACTAGACGGCTGAGTTTTCCTGCAATTCGGATGCGAAGGCTCCGAAAGACACCTGTAATCAGGGAGCTGGTCCGGGAGGTCCAGCTTCAGAGGTCAGACCTTATCCAGCCATTATTCGTCGAAGAGGATTTGACCAGCGACGTCCCGGTCTCCACGATGCCGGGACAGCGACGATTATCCCCGTCATCAGTAGTTCGCGAAGCCAATACGCTCATCGAGAAAGGAGTCAAGTCAGTCATACTATTCGGAATCCCCAGGATCAAAGACGAAAACGGCTCACACGCTGACGCCGCGGATGGCGTTGTTCAGAGGACGATCCGGCAGCTGAAGAACGAGTTCGACGGAGAGCTTGTCGTGATGGCTGACGTCTGCATGTGTCAATACACCAGTCACGGCCACTGCGGAATCGTCAGGGACGGCCAAATCGATAACGATGAAACTCTGAAACGATTGGCTAGCATAGCTGTCAGCTACGCAAGAGAAGGAGTCGACATTGTCGGTCCCTCAGCCATGATCGACGGCCAAGTCAAGACGATACGGCAAGGATTGGATGATCAAGGTTTCAAGGAGACCGCAATAATGGCCTATGCGGCCAAACACGCATCTTCGTTCTTCGGACCCTTCCGCGAAGCAGCATTCTCGAAACCAGAATTCGGAGACCGCAGAACCTATCAAATGGACTATTCCAACCCCGATGAAGCTCTCCGCGAGGCTGCGCTCGACATCCAAGAAGGAGCCGACATCGTCATGGTGAAACCAGCTCTCGCATATCTCGATATTATTCGTCGCGTGAAGGATCGTTTCTCGATGCCAACAGCCGCCTACAATGTCAGCGGCGAATATTCAATGGTGAAAGCCGCAGCGAGAGAAGGGTGGATAGACGAGAAATCGGCAGTCCTTGAGATACTTACCGGAATCAAGCGCGCCGGGGCGGACATGATTCTGACCTATCACGCCAAGGAAGCAGCCGAATGGCTCGGCTAATCTCGAAGTCGCAACAGCTCTACAGACGAGCGAGCCGCGCGATCCCGGGTGGAGTAAACAGTCCAGTAAGATACTATCGACCGTACCCCATGTTTATCACTTCAGGCAGAGGCTCGAGATTTCAGACCGTCGATGGCACAGAGTTTCTTGATTATTGCATGGCCTACGGCGCACTCATTGACGGACATGCCGACCCACAAGTTCTCCAGGCTGTCCGCGACGCGTTGGAAAAAGGGTGGATCTATGGCCAGCCAACGGAGGCAGAGGTCGAGCTTGCAGAGTCTATTTCCCTCCTTGTCCCATCGATGCAAGAGGTCCGCCTAGTCAACTCTGGGACCGAGGCGACGATGCACGCCATTCGGCTGTCAAGAGGCTATACTGGGAAGAGCAAGATTCTCAAGTTTGAGGGAGGCTTCCACGGCTCACACGATTCTGTTCTTACCAAGAGAGGCACCCACGGCGGTATAACCGGGACACCTAGTTCGAAAGGGATTCCAGTCGACACTTCAAGGAACACACTTGTAGCAAACTACAACGACACAAAAACCGCCACCAAGATCATCGAAGATCACGGTCACGAACTTGCGGCAGTGATAGTTGAACCGGTTGCGGGCAACATGGGACCAATTCCTCCAGCAAATGGATTCTTACAATCACTTCGCAAGCACACAAAGGAAAATGGCGTATTGCTGATCTTTGACGAGGTAATCACTGGATTCAGACTGTCTCTTGGTGGAGCCCAAGAATACTTCGGCGTTAGACCAGACCTCACAACCCTTGGAAAGATTGTCGGAGGAGGGTTTCCACTTGCCGCGTTTGGCGGAAGAAGGGAGATTATGCAGAAATTATCGCCATTAG
>JAJPJY010000073.1 GCA_021323995.1 bacterium
ATCGGATCCCACTGAACATATGTCATGTCCCGTACGACTGACAGAATATGCTCGCGTGTTGCTTTTGCCGGCAGTTTACCTGTGAGATGCTGCTTCGTGACTGCGAGACGCCTCGCGACTTTCGCAGAGATGGCTACAGCCTGTGTGCCCAATTGTTCTTTTCCCTAGTAATCCCTTCAGATTGTTCTTTGCATCACTACGGTGGCTGTTCTGCCTGTCGCTAAGGGCGCGATGGTTTTGAATCCGGCTTTCTCGAACATTGAGACTGTTCCACAGTAGAGGTAGTTTGACCCTTGGTCAGTCTTGCTGACCGGATAGGCTTCGACCAGGCCACCACCCTTCTTCCTTATCGCCTCAAGGGCCGCCCTCAACCCGGCACCAGCAACGCCGCGCCGCCGATACGATTTGTCCACCACAAAACATGTGATTCTCCACAATTTCTCTCCGCGATTGTCAACTTCGAGTCTACGATAGTTCTTCGTATTGTCGATCCGCGGAAGCTCACTGCTAGGCCCGAACTGGGTCCATCCAACCGGCTCCTTACCAGCGTAGACAAGAATTCCGTGAGCGCAACTCTTCTCAACAAGCTCTCTTTTCCTCTGACGGTTCTTCACCGATCTCTCGGCCCTAGTACGTGGTTGCGCGTTCTCGGGTAGAGAGAACGAAGTTACGTGATGGAAGGTGCACCAGCACCACCAGCCATCGCCCACCATTCCCTGCTTTCGGAAGAGCTTCTCAAAATCAGGCCAAGTCTGTATCGACAACTCTCTTGTCGAATATGTGTTTTCAACTCTTGCGGACATTCTGAACTTGAGAAGTGTTTTCCAAACCGAGCTAAAATCATGTTGGCAGAATCGTTCATGAGCTCAGATTTGATCTGAACGATAGAAGACGAATCCAAGCAATCGAGTGCAGCTTTCTTTGGAAAGCGAATCCGCCACAACCAGAAGCGGTGGACTCGGACTTTATTCTTCCGTTCTCTATTGATTGGCGTTGAGTAATGGCGCGATGACAAAGGTGCTGATTAGAATAATGCTGAGAACGATCAGCGTTATCCAGACGAAGATGTATCTCTTCTCCCCAAAGAAGAGGAATATCGATATGACTATTCTGGCTAGAGGGGTTGCGAAGAGTACGATCAACCCGAGATCTATTATTGCAAAGGGTCGGCCTGAGGTTACTCCCTGAAGTAGAGCAATGAGCCCTATCACGAAACGGTTGCTGTAGAGCTGCTCGGCGCTGCCGAGAGGGCCGTACCCAGTCTGACCCTCTGCAAAGAGGAGTCCGACACCCAGGGCTATTATTCCGAATGCTAGGGTGACGCCGAATCTTAGAACGTTGCCGATTATTTTGTCGAAATCTCTCTCTATTCTTGGCATGCTAATGTTCAGAGGCCTCGCAACAACATTTCGGCCGCGAGGACGAGTATCACTGGCACGAAGATTTTCCGGATGAACGTATTATGCGATCTCGTCAATATCTCGGTCCCTATGAGCGAACCTGACACCACTCCTAGAACTACGGGAGCGGCGATGAACGGGTTGATGTAGCCGCCAAGATAGAATATTCCCGTGCTAGCGGCTGCCGTAACGCCGATCATGAAATTGCTGGTGGTGGAAGAGACTTTCATGGGAAGCTTCATGCCCACGTCTAGGGCGACGACTTTCAAGACTCCGCTGCCGATTCCTAGTAGCCCTGAGATAAGCCCGGCGACGTACATTATTCCCAGGGCTAAGGGTGAGCGGGTCGCCTCATACTTGACTGTCGTGTTCAGGGCGCGATCATAGTATTGGCCGTTAAGCTCTAGCCTCCTGCTGATCCGGTCTGGATGAACGTTAGCCGGTATTTCCTCGCCGATCTGCCGGAGAAGGGGAATAATTGAAAGGATCAGAACAAGTCCGAACGTCAAATAGATTACACCTTCGAGCCCGGCCCTCTGTAGTGCGAGAGTTGAGACTGCGCCTGTGATTGCACCGATCGTTGTCGCAGTCTCTAGGAACATTCCGATTCTAAGATTCGTGATATGGTCTCTGACGTAACGTGATGCTGCACCGCTACTGGTGGCTATCACTGAGACGATGCTCGCTCCGATGGCGAAGAGGGGTGGCACACCGAGAAACAGGGTGAGTAAAGGAACAATGATGACTCCTCCTCCCAGACCAAGAAGCGAGCCTACGATTCCCGCCAGAAAAGCGGAAACGAGTACGATGAGGAAGAATACGCTGGGGTCCAAGACGGAGGTCTCCTTTCACAACATTCGGAAATAAAGATGCGAATCGTTCGTCTAGTTGACGAACCCCAAGCCAAAGGAGGTGATCCTGCGACTTCCCCCGCTTCGGGACGAGTAGCCATACCGAGAGATCTATCTAGGGGGTCTGTGCGCCTACTCGGATGGGAATTGCCTCTCGATCATCTGATAGTTTCTAGGTGGCTGCCAGAGTTCTATTCTGTTTCCTTCGGGATCGGTGATCCATCCGAACTTCCCGTAGCTGGTCTCCTCGATCTTCTTGTCAACCCTCACGCCCTCCTCTCTCAGCTTGTTGAGGACCCCACCCAGATCCTTGACCCGATAGTTGATCATGAACTGTTGCGTTTTCCTGCCAAAATAGTCAGTATCTTTTGGAAAAGTGGACCAGATCGTGTGAGCGGTCCGTTTCTGATGTGAAAACGCCCGCCAGGCGAAGACTGCCGAGCCGTCTTCGAATGGAATCCCAAGATGTTTTGCATACCAGTCCGCGAGTTTCTTGGAATTCCTGGCCCTAAAGAAGACCCCGCCTATTCCCGTTACCCTCTTCATGACTTTCAGCCCATCGGTCTACAGAGAAGGTGTCCTAGATATTTCCATCATTACTTGCCGTGGAAGAGTGTCATGATCTAGGCCTGCTCCTACTGGACGAAATCCCCTTCAACCCTCAAAAGCTGAAGCGTCGCCTTGGACACAGTGGGCCATGCGTCGGATTCTGGGTCTGCAAGCTCGAAATGGCCCGTCCCGTCAAGCTTGATCAATTCAGGATCGTCCCCAGCGCTCTTCGCTTTTTCAGCGAATTCTTCGCTCTGAGAGAGCGGAACAGTCTCATCCTCTACTCCGTGAATGAGGACTTGTTTTAGGCCAGCCGGTAGTAGTTCGATTGGAGAGCCTGCGCGGTATCTTCCAGGATATTCCTCTGGCGAGCCTCCCATCAGCAAATCCACTGCACCATCTCCCAAGCGAAGCTTCGAAGCCGTCCGCAAGTCTGCAAGCCCAGCAAGCGAAACAACACCGCTCAGCAGCCCTTTCCGTCCCGACATTAGGCCAAACCCCTCAGGCACCTTGTGCCTGCTGGCAAGCCAGAGAGCAAGATGTCCTCCGGCCGAGAAGCCTAGAGCCACTGTTCTCCCACGATCAAACCGTACATCCATCGACATTCGGTTAGAAACGTAGTCAGCCGCGGCCGCGACGTCCTGAAACGTGCCAGGCCACCCGCCGCCTGTGTCGCCGACTCGTCGATACTCTATGTTACATGTTATGATTCCCAGCGATGTGAACTGGGCGCAGA
>JAJPJY010000105.1 GCA_021323995.1 bacterium
TTCACAGCACTGGCCCTTGCCGCATACTTGGGCCAGAAAGATGCGGTCCAGCATCTCTTGGAAGCTGGAGCGGACCCGAACGCAGTGGCAAAGAATGAGACAGGGTTCACCGCCTTAACCGGTGCCGTCTCGCAAAACCACAATGAAGTAGCGAAGATGTTGGTCGAGAACGGAGCTAATGTGAATTACAGCTACGAGGGCGGGTTCACGCCACTGATTCATGCAGCACACGCAGGCAATCTTGAACTAGTGAAGCTACTTCTCGAAAAAGGAGCGGACCCAAACGCGAAGAACGGCGAGGGAAAGACGCCGATGGCATATGCCCGCGAGAAGGGTCACGATAAGGTCGTTGAACTATTGAAGACCCACGGCGCAGCCTAACCTAGACAATATCGCATTTCAACCGCTCACATCGACTTGGCTATCGACTCTCTTGGACCACGCGACACGTGAATACTCGACTCAAGGAACGACTCTTTCAATCTCTTTTCTGTCCTTTGAGGGAACGATCCGAATCTGGGCCTTGGAAAACTCGCGGTCTAGCTCTCGATGCTGATTGAACCAGTCCAGGAAGATTGCCAGGGCAGCTACCTCGCTCATCGGCTGGCTTGTTACTGAAACGTTCCAGTCGGCCATTTTGAACATCTCTCCAGGCATCTTCTCCGATCCCACGACGACCATTATGTCGTACGTCATCTTCTGAATCTCGGGAAGAACCTTAGACAATGGCAGGCCGTAGGCTGTCAGGTGAACTATCTTGCCTCCAGCTTCCTTCCAGTCCCGGACAGCCTTTCTCCACGAGATGCCACTTTCGACCTGGAAGGGTCCGCCGAACCTGTCTGTCACGTCTCGTATTGTGGATTCCACAACCTTGTCTTCGCGGTCTGCAATGATCACTCCGTCTGCTTCTAAGGCTCGGGCGGTGAGGCAGACGTGCGTAGTTACTCGTGAATCCCGAAAGAATCGGTGGCCTATCCGGAGAATGACCATTCTTCCCAAAGCCATGACCCTACCGATTGGACTAATAGATTAAATTGGAGAAGCGCGCATAGTATGGTGTCCGGGGTTATACTAGGGGTATGGGGAATCACAATCACAATGATGATCTTGCCCGATTGGCAAGCTTCTTCGGCGGCGAAGAAGCGCTCAATGTCGTAAAGGCGCTCGCTCAGGCCGGGGTAACAACCGATGACGTTATCGCCACTCAGGCAAACGTGAGGCTAAACACCGCCCGAAAGGTCCTCTACAAGCTCTACGACCACGCTCTCGTAACATGCGTACGGTCACGGGATGAGAAGACTGGCTGGTTCATCTATCACTGGAGGCTTCAGCCGGACCAGCTTGACGCTTTCGTCCGGAGCCGGAAAAAGAAGGCGTTGGAACAGATGAGGACACGGTTAGAGTTTGAGAAGGGGCATAGCTTCTTCATCTGCAAAGAATGTACCGGCATCCGTATCACTTTTGAAGATGCCATGGAGTCCGCGTTCCGGTGCAGCGGCTGCAACGGACAGCTCGTAAGCGATGATAACGCTAGGACGATACAGATGCTTGAGGATCACTCGCGAAAGCTCGAATCAGAACTATCCGAGAACCCAGTCGCCTTCGCCGACGGACGCTTCTAGCATAGAAGAGAACTGTCTTGCCTGAGGAGTGGCGGACAGCCACCCTAGCAGAAAAGATCCCAGAAGCCGTCCTCAAACGCGGGCCAAAGATAGTCTGGAACATACTCTCCAAAGAAGCTAGCGGTCTACTGGTCGACTGGGAGATCTCAGCACCCCAACAATGGTTACACGTCCGAGCGAGAGGCGACGATGCTGAAGCCTTCATCAATCTCCTTCTGGAAAAATATGGAAAGGCGCCGGTCCAAAGTTCCAGGATTGAGCGCTGGGATGTACGGAGAGGATTCATCACCGGATCCGGAAGAGTGGGCTTTGGCGTCTACGTTGACCTTGGCATAGTCGAGCCATTCAAGAAGGATGCCTTGTTCCCTCTGCATCGAATGAGAGCTCAACTCGCGGATGGGACAGTGAAATCCGCTAGGGAGATTCTCTTTGAAAACGCGCTAGTCGACTATTTCCCGGTCGACGTCGTCGTGAGTGAGATTGTCGGGGACAAGATCACAGTCGAGTTGGCAGATCGGACCTATGATCAGTTCCAGCAGTGGAAGAAGCTGTTGTTCGACCGAGTAATCGCTGTCGGCATAGAGAGGGACTATACCGAGAATATCATTAAGACTGCAAACCTGGGTCTGGACGTTATCAAGATCGAAACACTCTCCCTACTGGTCCAGTGTCTAATCTGTAAGTTCGACACCGACTCGCCCGGAATTGTCGCAAGGCTGGGAAACCGTCTCCGCGGAGTAGCACTAGCCTCATTCAGATCTCCCGCGAAGGCACTGCTAGCCTAGAATGACGATTAGCTTCCAGAGCTGATGATTCGCAAGATAGAAGCTTCGGAGTAGCCGAGTTGTCGAAGCACGCGTCTCGTGTCCGCGCCCAGTCTCGGGGCAGGTGTCCCATGAAACCGCTCAGGTTTCATGAACTTGAACGGCGATACTAGCGCCGGAACCGGTCCCTTTGAAGGCTCGAACAATCTTCGATGCCTGATTTGAGCGTCCCCTACTACGTCACTGATCGTGTAGACTGGCGTTGCAGGGATGCCGTTCTTGTTGAGCAGACTATTCCAGTAGGAAGCTTTCCGGCTCTTGAGTCGTCGGGCGAGGATTGGAATCAGACGTTTCCGATGGCGCACCCGTTGAGGATTTGTGCTGTACTCTTTTCGCCGTGAGAGATACTCCAGGCCGAGAACGCCGCAGAGCATCTTCCATTGACTGTCATTGCCAACCGCGACTACGAGCGACTTGTCTCTGCAATTGAAGGTCTGGTATGGAACGATGCTTGGGTGAGCCGAGCCCATTCTCGAGGGTTGTTTCCCCGTCGCGAAA
>JAJPJY010000021.1 GCA_021323995.1 bacterium
AGTCATCGAGCTCGTGTCCACACCATGAAAAAGGGACCTTCGCGCACAGTGGCAAAGTTCACAGAGTCAGTGATTCGAGAGATGACAAGGCTCTGCCAGGCCTATGGAGCGATAAACCTAGCACAGGGATTCCCCGACTTCGACCCACCCGCGATCATGAAGAAGGCTGCGGCTCAAGCAATCAATCATCACTACAACCAGTACTCTACGACTCACGGTTCGCTCCCGCTAAGACAGGCAGTTGCCCAGAAGATGCGAGCCTACAACCACATCCCTTGCAATGCAGAAGACAACATCACGGTAACTTGCGGGACAACTGAGGCGATGATAGCGTCCCTGCTCGCTCTTCTAGACTCGGGTGACGAGGTAGTGATTCTAGAACCGTTCTATGAGAACTATGGTCCCGACTCGATACTCTCCGGAGCAAAGTGTCGATACGTCGAACTAGAGGAACCATCGTTCGCGATAGAAGAGGAGCGGCTCAAGAAAGCGTTCTCAGCTAAGACAAAGGCAGTCATTGTCAACACTCCGCATAATCCGACCGGCAGAGTCTTCACGCGCAACGAACTCGGGCTCATTCGAGATCTCTGCGTTGACTACGACGCGTTCGCGATAACGGATGAGATCTATGAATACATCACTTACGATGGCAGAAAACATGTGAGTATTGCCAGTCTTGACGGGATGAACGATCGGACCCTTACGATCTCCGGATTCTCAAAAACCTACAGTGCAACGGGATGGCGGGTTGGATACATTGTTGCGCCTAAGAATCTGACTGCTGCGGTCCGAAAGGTCCACGATTTTCTAACAGTGTGCGCCCCAACGCCTCTGCAGGAGGCTTGCATAGCCGCGCTCGAGCTTCCAGCCTCCTATTACGAGGATCTCAGAAGACTATACGGCAGAAGCAGGCAACTATTGCTGGAAACTCTCGAAGCAGCCTCATTCACCTGCACTTCTCCGGAAGGAGCGTACTACATCTGGACGGACATTCAGGGTACCGGTTTCAAAGACGACCGGCAACTGGCGAGGCACTTGATCTCCAAGATAGGTGTCGGCGCCGTCCCAGGATCCAGTTTCTACAATCGCTCCTCGAAGGGACGACTAAAACTGCGATTCTCCTTCTCAAAGAAGCCCGAGACAATACTCAAGGCGTCTCGGAGACTCGCAAAGTTCGGAAAAGTCGCTTAGAGAAGGATCAGGCTAGCCAGTTTTTCTCACGCTTGACCTTGTCAAGATACCACTTTCTGCTCGCAGGGTGAAATTCGAGCTTTGGAGGGTTTGAGAGGAAGGCTCCTTGAAGGAAAGCGCTCTCGGATTTGGAAACCTGGAGATGGCAGGCTCCATGACCGTCCCATTGCTTCATCTGGCCCTTGCCAGTGATGGACGTGGCAATGTTGTTGGCGACGACCTCGGCCTGTCCCAAAGCGAAGACTCCTGCCTTAGGGAGATATGGGACGTGTCCGTGAGGAGTCTCGATAGAGGTCACGTCGCCGATAGCGTAGACGTTCTCGAACTTAGTCGCGAGGTTCTGCGGATTGACCGGGACCCAGCCGGACGACTCGGCCAGTCCCGCCTCCACCACCACTCTTGGAGACCGGTGAGGTGGAACTGTAATCAGCAGATCGTACCGAAGCGCTGATCCACCCTCGAATACTACTCTATCTCTTTCGACCTTAGTCGCTCTGGTTTTCGGAAGATATTTGATGCCGCGACTAGACAATAGTCTCTCGACCTGCTTACTAATCACGCTTCCAGCCGCAGGGACCGGGTGAGGCTCAGGAGTGAAGAGCTGAATCTCCACCTTCTTCTTCGCTCGCCGCATGTATTCCTCTAGCAGGAGAGATAGTTCGTAGGGAGCTACCGGGCACTTGAAGGGAGTCCGGCAGATACCCACGACAATTGCGCCGCCATGAAAGTCCTCTAACGCGTCCCGAAGCTTCGTGGC
The DNA here is from genome assembly GCA_021323995.1 of bacterium. Lineage (GTDB taxonomy): Archaea > Thermoproteota > Bathyarchaeia > 40CM-2-53-6 > 40CM-2-53-6 > 40CM-2-53-6. The sequence continues at coordinate 1,949 of JAJPJY010000021.1, forward strand.
GCCGTCAAGAGTGTAGAAGGTGTGGCTGTAGGAGTCGAGTCCCGGAACCTCTTCGGGAGCCAGCTCGGCCCCGAGCGAAACTAACAGTTTGTCGTAGCGGAATTCTTGCGACTGAGTCTTTACGGATCGGCTGTTGATGTCGATCTTCTCAACCTGTTCTGATACTAGACGAACGTTCTTCCTCTTTGTAAGCTTCTTGAGATCCTTCTGAATCTTGCCCGGTTCACGCCAGCCAAAGACAATCCACGGGAGAGAAGAGGGAAGAGGAATCTTTGCTCGCGGCTCGACAATAGTCACAGTGGCTCGACTCCCTAGCTGTTTAGAGAGAAGGTCAGCGGCTGAGAGTCCGCCTAACCCGCAGCCAAGAACCACAATGTTAGTCGACAAACGAGCCCTTCGCGGGGCCGCTCGCTGTCGGGATGCATAACACTTTGCTAGTTTTTGCTGTCTCAGAGAGTTCTCTGACTCTTGTAGTCTGATAGCCGATTGTATTGCTTTTCCGGACGATTATATTCTCAGGAAGCTGCTTCGACCGGGAATTCTCCCCGGCGTTTCACGTATCGAATCAGCCGTACTTGTTTTCGGGCTTCTTCATAGCAAAAGCTGCAGAGTCGGACTGACTTTTCTCCAGGTTCAGGCATGAACCATGTCGTCTCAGATACTGGCTTTGAGTCCTTACACCAGGCACATTCAACCATGTCCCTGGGAAGAAGTTCGAGCTCACTCATGCCGGTTCCAAGGTAGTCCTGCGAGAAGATAAGCCTAGCGTACACACGAAAATCCACCCCCGCCTCGAGGGGTCTTAGATTGTTGTTAGTGCGTGTGAGTGTTGGTCTCAACAATTCTCAGGTCATGGTTCTAATAGTCGGCAGACCTCAACGAATTTCAGAATCGCTTTGCGAGTCCTCGTCACCGGCGCCAACGGTTTCGTCGGAAGCAACCTCGGACCCTATCTCCTGAGTAAGGGCTTTCAGATTCTGCGAACAGACATTGACAATTCGGACATCAACGGTGACCTCACCGACCCGAATTTTGTAAACAGTTCTCTCGGCACTAGAGACTTCGACGCGATTGTCCATCTTGCTGGAATGGTGAATATTCCCAAGTCGCTCGCTGACCCTTACAGTTGTTACAAGATCAACTGCTTCGCCACATTGAACATGCTCAACATGGCCGCGGAAAAGAAAATCCAGAGCTTCGTCTACGCCTCTTCCAACAACGTGTACGGTCCTCCACGAAGATTGCCTGTCAAAGAAGAAGACCCTTACAATCCGAGATCCCCCTATGACTACTCGAAGGTTGTTTCAGAACACTTCGTCAAAAGCTTCAACCAACACAAGAATCTCCCGACCGTGATTCTCCGAAGCTGGAACCTGTTCGGACCCCACGACCAGCCCACAAGAGCAGTGCCACGATTCATCAAAACATGTCTCGCGAACGAACCGATCCCTCTCTACAATGGAGGCAGAGACGCAGACAACTTCTACCATGTCAACAATTACTGCGAAGCTGCTCTTCTCGCGCTGAACAGCCAGAAGGCAATCGGAGAAATCTTCAACGTAGGCACGGGCAAGGAAACAACTGTCCGCCAGTTGGCCGAGATGGTCAAAGAGATCACAGG
>JAJPJY010000025.1 GCA_021323995.1 bacterium
TCCGGAATTAGTTTCCGAGTGGCATTCAACGAACGGGACGTAACTGGAATCTGCGCAAAGTGCGACTTGCGACTCCGGACAGATAGGAGAATTGGACGCGAGACCCGGGAATACTACTCTGAATTCAATCGTCAATTCGGAAGAGGTGGGCGTGAGCGAATCCAGAGGATTTTCTTGAAGATGAATTCTGTGTCGGCTGCAAAAAGAGTCTACCCGATAGTTCGACGACTTGGATATAGAACGAAGCAGAGCAGTCCTATGCTTCACGCTCGTCTAGTAATGGTGGAGACAACCCGCGACCAGGCACTGGTCTTGGTTGACAAATTAAGAGAGCGAAGCATCCAAGTTGCGATTCAAGGCGACGTTAACCTGTCTGACCCCAAACCTTCTTCGCCCGCCGGCCTAGTACGGAAAGGTGATGCCTAGAAGCACCCGCAAGGATTCAGTTGGGCCCTTAGGTGCGTCTACTTGGATCGCCTATGGCTTTGCTTCGAAGACCCGGTTGAAGGGCGTCTCGGTCGCTCTTCGGAACCTTGTGAATCCTCCTGACGTAACGACCTGGCGGAGTTTTGAGTCTCCAGCCTGGGCTCCGAGTCCAAGCCCTACTTCTTGGGAGAGTGATGCTGGGACGCAAATGGTGGCGGAAGCGTTGTAGAAGACGCGTCCAACCGGATTCAGATTCTCCTCGATTCGCTCTTTGGCGAAGGGTTCCACGATCATCCAGGTGCCATCGCGCTTGAGCGAGTCATGGACGTGTTTTGAGGCGCCCGCGGGGTCGCCCATGTCATGGAGACAATCGAAGAACGTGACTAGATCGTATTCCTTCCCAGGATAGTTCTTTGCGTATGCCTGCTCGAAATCCGCGTTGGCAGTCACACCCTCAGTCACAGCTTGGTTCCTAGCCCACTCAATCGATTCTAGGTGGTAGTCATAGCCTACAAATTTTGACTTTGGAAAGGCTTTGGCCATTATGATTGTCGACGACCCGAGACCACAACCTACATCGGCAACTCGAGCCCCGGCTTTCAACTTCGCGACCACGCCGTCAAGACTCGGCAGCCAAGAGCCTACTAGATTCGCGAGGTAGCCGGGCCGGAAAAACTTGTTTGTCCCGATGAAGAGATCGTTATGGTGCTCATGCCATCCTAGTCCCTTCCCGGTCTTGTATGCGTCAGCAATCTTGCGCTGATCCTTGTAGATTGAAGCTATCGAGTAGAAGATTCCTGGAATGTAGACCGGACTATCCTCATTTGCAAGAGTGAACTCCTGTTCAGCTGTCATCGAAAACTTACCGGTCGAAGAATCGTAGTTCACATAACCCGAAGCAGCCTGGCCGGCCAGCCATTCCCGAATGAGCCGTTCATTGGTCCCGGTCTCTTTCGACAGTTCCTCACTAGTGAGAGGCCCGCCGGCCGCAAGAGCCTTGTAGAGCCCCAACTGCTCGCCAATGAGCACGGTCGGCCCGTGAAGAGATGCTCCAGCGTCGGCTACAAATTTCCCCAAAAACTGGTTAAGCTTATCCTGGTCTACTGGCATAGGATCCGCTCGAAATTTGAGCGCTGCGTAAAAGGTTTCGGGTCTCTGATTTTTAGTCGGTTCATCCGGTGTTTAGGTAGATTTGGATAGCTTGGTCATCTTTCGTGTTGTCCTTCTCGAGTCCTTCGTCCTTATCCAGATTAGACTTAAGGTATGACGTCATCGGCTGTGTACCACTTTTCGCATCACCCACTTACTAGTGCCAAGAGCACCGAGTCGACTGAACCCAAGTTCGGCGAACATCGCTTCAGTCCCACCCCATAGGAATGAGCTAGAGTATGGTTTCCCATGCGGGTTGATTGGATATCCGTCGACCGTCCCGCCTCCTTTCGCGGCAATGAACCCGAGTGCACCTTCCAGTGCGGTCTTTGCGACTCCCTCCTTTCTGTGGTCGCGATCGACGAAGAAGCAGGTGATCCTCCAGTCAGGTAGGGTCTCGTCAAGCTTAGCGTACCCGCTCATTCGGGCCGGCAGCTCGAGAGGTGGTCCGAACTGACACCATCCAACAACGTCCAGTCCACTGTAGACTAACGCTGCATGGGACCGGTTTTCTCGTACAAGCTTCTCTTTGAGTGCCCTGTGCTTTCCAGCCCACTCTTCCTCCTCGCTACGCTTGAGGTGGAAGGCGACACACCAGCAACCACCCCAGACTCCATTGTGTTTATCGAGCACCCGCTCAAGATCGGGCCATGTTGATGACGTCAGCTCTCTGACTGGAAGTCGCGCCTTAAGCGGTTTCTTGCGCTTCGTGTGGGATGCTTGGCCGACCTTTGGGTCCGAGCCGGGAGAGGTCGACTTTTACATGATTCCAATATTCATATCTCGCAAAATTTTGATGTATCGTTAGCGGAGCGAATTCTTCCAAGCCTTCGTCACCCGAGCTGTGTATACGACTTCTTTTGCACCGAGAAAATCTCCCAGCTGTTCTATCCTTTCACCGATCTTTGATGCTACCACCTTGTCGGTTGGTGCACCGGGTTCTGCGTGTACCGAGTTGATCATGAGTCTCTCTTTGCTCTTTTCCAAGCGCAGGTCGATTCTGCCTATCAACTGCTCCCCCCACAGGATGCAGAGTACGTAGTAACCATATTTTCGTTTATGTTCTGGCAGGAACATTTCGTGGTTGTAGTCGAAGCCGAAGACTCTGTTTGTTCTCTGTCTACCGCAGATCAGATTATCGAAGGGCGGTAGCAGGGATACCCGCGGTTGCCAATTGTCGTCATTGAACGATTCAAGGAGTCCGACATCCAGATCATGCACATATCGCTCTTCCCTTTCTTGAAACTCTGCTACATGGACTCGATGTATGGTAGAAGCCTCCTCTAGTCCTTCCAGGACCTTCTTCAGGTTCTGATAGCGACCCCAGGGGGAAGTAGTAGTTGATCTCGCGAGCGGAGGCTGTGCCGAGGGCACGGATAGCCTTCTGGGCGGCTGAGCGTTCGACCTCTTCTTCTGTAATTTCTTTCCTATCAGCCCATTTCGGAAGGAAGGTCTCGGATAGGGTCCAAATGTTCCGGTTGCCTTGATGACCCGCAACCATGACCTCTCCACTCATTTCCTGGTGGAAAAGCATCGTTGAGACATCGCTTCCGAAGCTCCATCCGTCCGGACTCTTCTTGGGAGCATACTCCTTGAACTGAGTCAGCTGCAGTGGCCCCTTCTTGAGCTGACTTGAGATCGACTCTCGCAACGCCTTGTGCTCAGCGAGAAATTTTCTGGTCATTGGCTTGCGCCCTGCCCAAGACTTGCCAATCGATTCTGGGTATCGTCTCATCATCGAATAGTACAATGGATAGTCTTCGGTAAGCACAATCGATGCCGCGAAGTTGACCCAATGCAGGAACAGTTTCTTCTCTTCCCAGAATAGTCCCTCCAGGTCCAACTGTCGA
>JAJPJY010000121.1 GCA_021323995.1 bacterium
CGGACACCTACCAGCTTCCGATAATCAGAATGACAAACGTGAGCCTAGAGCCTGGAGACTGGAACTATGACGAGTTGATCGAGGACACGAAAGACGGGATTCTCATGGACACAAACTATGGATGGAGCATTGACCAGAAACGATACAACTTCCAGTTCAACTGCGAGAAAGGATACCGGATAAAGAACGGCAGCGTCGAGGGCATGATCCGAGGACCAGGCTACTCGGGAATCACACCAGAATTCTGGAACGCTTGCGATGCCGTGTGCGACAAGAGGAGCTGGGTACTCTGGGGCACACCAAACTGTGGAAAGGGACAGCCACAACAGGTCATGGGCACAGGCCACGGTGCCTCACCATCCAGGTTCAGAAACATACGAGTGTTCGGAGCCTAATCATGTCCCAAGCTAGTGTGCAGAAGCAGGGCACTCTCCAGGAGAGAGGACATCGCATCTTCGACACAGTCCGAAAGTTCGCCCATGGCGCGCAGGAGATCGAGATCAGCCTGGTCGCCTCAACTGGAGAATATCTGCGCTTTGGGAATAATGAGCTTGGACAGTCACAGTATGTAAAAGGCCGGACTCTCTCGGTTAGAGTTTCCTCGGGCAAGAAGCAGGCCCGGACGACAACGAGCCGTCTGGACGAGAGCTTCATCCAGAAGACAGTAGAAAAGGCGGTAGCTGAGCTGAAGACCGCGCCGGAAGATCCGGATTATCTGCCCATGCTGGGACATCAGAAGTATCGGAGCGTAAACCGCTACCACAACAGAACAGTGGAGGAGTCCGCCGAGACCAAGGCCGGCTACGTCGCGCATGCGATAGAGCTAGCCCGGAATAACAAGCTGCTTGCCTCTGGAGTTCTCGGAACTAACATGGACGAAGGTCTGATGCTCAATACAGCAGGGCTTGAGTCTTACTACAGAGGGACCGGGGGCAACTTCTCGCTCACTATGGACGCTGACAATGGCAACCAGACCGGGTTCGCACTCTCCACCTTCGCAGACATTTCTGAACTGGACCCGAAGAAGCTGTCTGAGACGGCTCTCGAACGAGCCAAGCTGAACAAGTCCCAGACAGAAGTCTCACCAGGAAAGTATGACGTTGTAGTTGATCCCTACGCCTGGAGCGAAATGCTTTTCTTCTTCATAGTTTCGGCCAGCGCAGGCTTCACGCCGGATTTCGGAACGCGACAGTACAAAGAGGGACGCAGCTATCTTTCAGGTAGACTAGGCGAGAAAATACTTGGAGACAATGTCAGCCTCGAAGATGATGTCATGCATCCTTTGCAGACGGGTCCAACCTTTGACGGAGAAGGCTATCCGAAGAGCAAGCTCACCCTCGTCGAAAACGGGGTCCTGCGTGCATTGGCTTCGAGCCGAATCTCCGCTAACAGATACCCTGACGCTCACCCTACAGGACATGAGCTTCCTCTGCCGAATCCGCTCGGCGAGACCCCAGTAAACTTGGTCTTTCATGGAAAGGGTCCGACGAGGACGACTGAAGAGCTTGTTGGAGAACTGGACAAGGGACTATTGTTGACCCGGCTCTGGTACATCAGAGAAGTCGATTCACGCACGAAGACTCTGACAGGGATGACCCGGGACGGGACGTTTCTGGTGGAGAACGGAGAGGTCAAGAGACCAGTTAGGAACCTGAGGTTCAATCAGAGCCTGCTTGAACTCTTCAGCAACGTCGAAAAGTTCACAGAGCCCGTCAGAAACACTACATCGGGGGGTCCCTCAATGCTACAGCCGGGGATTCTGGCAAAAGACTTCAACTTCAGTAGCGTCTCGCCCTTCTAGAACTGCGAAGTAGATCTGCGGGTGTTGAGACCCCTCTAAAGTCCGGCACAATCTCTGGGAGTCGTCAATAAGAGAAAAAAAGGAAGAGCGAAAAAAACCGCCCTCGGTCGACCAGGTTCTCCCTAGACGGCTTGGCTGTGTTGCTGAAGGTCCCTCATCATCTGGTCGTACTGGTCCTTAGTGATCTCTCCACGGGCGTATCTTTCTCTGAGTATGTAGTAGGCGCGGTCTGCGTAACCCGATCCTCCCCAGTAGTGGCGTGAGTAGCCCCATCTCCAGGGGAAGAAGAGCCACCGAACGACCCAGAAAGCCACGAAGAGGAAGAACAGTGGGAAAAGGAATCCGAACGGGAAGAACGCGTAGCTTACAGGATAGTATCCTACGGCTGCAGGCCTGAAGAAGATGAAACCTAGTGCAGCAATTGTTCCAATGACTGCGAGGAATGCGACGAAACCCCAGAGGAAGAATCGACTAGGATGCTTCCATCGATATTCACTCGTTCTTGTTACACCTCCTTCTCGAGCGGATTTGCTTATTTTAGCGATATCGGTAATCCGATATCGGATAATTTGCCTATAAACCTTCTCTACTAACAATGGAACGCCAGAACCGTTCAAAGAAACAGTATGAACGTCTTAGGCCAAATTTCATTCATGCTACCATTCCCGCCCAAACTGGTACCATTCCAGTTTCCAGCTTCGGTTCTGGCTACCACTTACGGTTACCAAACCCGCTACCAGGCAGGAGCTCGGCATAGCAATTGATCCTCGTCACGTGGACCAGGCGATCTGTTTCACTTTCTTGCGGAATAAGCCTGCACGTCTGCCTTCGAATGCTGATTCGAACCTCTGCATCCATACCCGTATTCAGCTCCTTGAATCGAGATCCAAAAACATACACTAGAATCGGGTATTGAAAACAGGCTTTGAAAACGGCAATCAAAACGGTATCTCAAACGACAATGTGAATTTTCTAGGACCACCCCCGGGGCCTACTCAAGTCTCGCGAGATCGAAACAAAAGTCTAGGGAGTCTACACTTGCTTGAACCCGCGCTCCAGATCTGCCACCAGGTCCTCCACGTCTTCTATTCCCACGCTGACCCGGATCAGGTTATCTGAGATCCCAAGCTTCAATCTTCTCTCCCGAGGAACGCTTGCATGAGTCATACTGGCAGGATGCTCGATCAGACTCTCAACCCCGCCAAGACTCTCGGCCACAGTGAATACTCGTAGCTGTTTCAGGAACCGCTTGATCTTTTCGAACCCTCCAATCAGCTGGAAGCTGAGCATTCCTCCGCTGCCACGCATCTGCCGCTTGACAACGTCTTTCTGGGGATGATCCAAAAATCCCGGATACAAGACACGCTCCACCTTTGGACTCTTCGCGAGGAAATCGCTGACAATTCTGGCGTTCTGATTGTGACGCTCCATCCGAACCGCCAACGTCTTCAGGCCTCGGAGGACGAGAAAACAGTCCATCGGACCCGGAACAGCACCCACCGCATTCTGCAGAAACTTGAGCCGATCCTGAACCTTCTGATCATCCGTGACTGTCGCGCCACCCACCAGATCGCTGTGCCCTCCAATGTATTTCGTCGTACTATGGACTACGATGTCCGCGCCGTGGCGTAGAGGATTCTGCAAGTACGGACTCATGAAAGTATTATCGACAACCAGCAACGCCTTGGCTCGTCTACTGATCCGGCTGATCTTCTTAATGTCAACAATGTGCATCAAAGGATTCGTCGGTGTCTCAATCCAGATTAGCCGGGTGTTCTTGCGGATCGCTTTCTCGACATTACTCGGCTCTTGAGGATCAACAAAAGTGAACTGCAATCCATAATTCCGAAGCACCTGCTCGAACAATCGATACGTACCACCGTAAATGTCGTCGCCGGCGATCACATGATCTCCCTTCCGTAACAGCATCAGCACCGTAGTCGTCGCGGCCAAGCCGCTGCTAAACGCTAACCCAAAACGCCCCTCCTCCAGCGAGGCTAAACACTCCTCTAGTGCACTGCGAGTCGGATTCGCCGTACGAGAATAGACGTACTTTCCTTCTTTACCCGGACCCGGCTGCTGAAACGTGCTCGTGAAATAGACTGGCGTAGTGACGCTGCCCGTGGCAAGGTCTGGTTCCTGACCCGCATGAATCGCTCGTGTCGAAAAGCGCATGAAACGACCTTTGAGAGTCTGGATTTAACTTGTACAAGGGGCTTTCGAGAATCGTCCAATCAATGAATCGATTTAGAAAACTGGGGAATGATAGAGGAGCATTGTCCTCTTGGTCGTCTACCTTTTCTTCTTCTTTTCCGGATTATGCTTGGCGCACGTATCGCACAACGAACTGCTCGCCTCCCGGAGTCAGACCAGGTTTGCCAAGCGGACAACCTGTTTTAAAAGAATCTGGACCGTACAGTGACAAACCACGGTTCATTGAATTAGAGACCTGAACTCTGCCGGAAAGGTTTCTGCAACACAGTTTTCTTTTTATCCCACCAGGACCATTCGCCATCTCGGTCCCGAGCGAAAGTGAAAGACAAGATCCTATGCTTCGCCTGTGCCGTCAAGAACATCGAGACCACCTTCAACACCTACTATGAGCTACAGGAACATCTCTACAGGGGCCATGACATGAAAAAGGACCCGGCGATGGACATTTTCAACAAGTACAAGACAAACACAAGCCAAGAACCGGTGGCAGCCTCAACGTCCTAGACTCGCGACAAGAAACGGCCTCGGTGCACATCCTCTAGATCGAGGTTGCCAGTCCGTAACCGATGAGAAGAATAAACGCAACGATAATGAAAGTTAGGAAGCTTTTCTGGTAGTCAAATCCCATAGCGTTCTTGATTGCAAACACATTCAAGACCGCGACCCAGACCAGACCCACATCATAGATAATGCTTCCAATGGCCGATCCCACGATGAGCATAAGCAGCAAGACTAGTGCAGGGGAAGACGCGAAGAATATTGGGCGCCCAAGACTCCAATACGACGATGCGCACTTGAAGAGTCTCGTCACGACAACATATGCAAGCGAGAGCCAGAGAAAGCCGACAAACAACCCGAGACCGATCCCCACCGCACCTCCCAAAAGAACCCCATAGAGGTCGCCTCCAATCGAGGACGCGAATCCGAGCCCGACGCTCAAGCCCGCGAGAGCTAACGCCACAACCGATTGTCTAGTCGCACCACTATCTTCTCTGAGAGACCTGAACACTCCACCGTCAAACCTGGCAGATCTCACCAGTCGATACGCGAACAGACGGAAGCCCCCAGGCGAAGCAGTGTCCGCGGAGATCATTAGGTCAATATCTGGCAATAGGAATCCGTTATCAACTTATGGAGCGCGATAGTTCCAGAATCATCCGAACTGCAAATAGACGAACAGGAGAATCATGAAGCCTACCGCGAGGGTCAGAATGGTCCGGCGGACATCAAATCCCATCACTTGCTTTAGAACAAACCCCTGCAGAATGACAACCCACGCAGCTGCAACGACTGCGACAGAGCTGTCAAGGAAACGCACCGGGATCGAGATGAGTATGAAGAGCAGTGCAGGACTCGATGCGAAGAACATGGGACGAGCTAGTTCCCAGAAACCTGTTTTTCCCTGAAACAACTTGGTCCCGATTAGGAATAATGTCCCACACCAGACAATCGTTGCAAAGCAGCCGGTGATTATGCCTTGTAGGGCTCCAACAGTAATTCCGTAGGGAGAAACACTGTTGTGTTGAAATTCAGACAGCACGGTGCTTCCGATCCCGATGGCAAGCGCTGCAAATACAAGTACTGCGATTGACTGCCCAGTGGCTGTCTTGTTCTCCTTCAGCTCCAGAACACCCTCCCGATTGAGCATGGAAATCTTCCTGATTCGAGACCACATCAGCCGGAATTGGAATCTCGACGAGACTGGTCTGTTCTGAACCGTCATGATGTTCCCGAGAGCCAGAGGACGTTTCTATGGTCGATCCTTATGAACAAATAGTCAATCGAATCCTCAGTGCAATATCCTTGCCGACCAGAGACTCGGAAGAAATCGTCAAGATGAAGGAAACACTGCTCAACACGCGGCCTCGATTCACCGTGGTTGTAATGCCCGACTTCTTCCTTGACTATGTACTCGCCTATCCAGGAAACCTTGAGGACCTAACTGCTTCGTTTCTGGAGGTAGCGCGGAGGGGAGGAGGAAATCTCCTCGGTTGGCGACACACCGTGGGACGGGGCGGGAATGCGTCGAATGTAGTCGCGCAGCTCTCGAGGCTTGGTTGCCAGGTCACACCGATAATTGAAACTGATGAACTCGGTCGAATTATCCTCGAGCACTTTCTCAAAGGCGCTGATCTGTCTCACGTGAGAACGACCGGGACCATGTCCCGGACGGTTTCATTCGAAACCGAGCACTCCGGCAGACGTGTCAACATTATGGTGAGTGATCCAGGATCGCTTGCCGAGTTTGGCCCCGAAAAACTGACCCAGGACGACAAACAGCTCGTTGCGGAGTCGGATTTTGTGTGTGTTCTTAACTGGAACCAGAACACGAAGGGAACGGATCTTGCCGAGAAGGTCTTCACCCTTGCAAAGAAGGAAGGAAAGGCTGTCACATTCTTCGATCCGGGAGATCCGGCTCTTAGATCAGGCGAGCTTCATGGATTGAACGAGCGAGTACTCACAAAGGGCCTAGTTGATGTTCTGAGCGTAAACGAGAATGAGCTGATGCATCTCGCAAGGGGAGTAGTCGAGGACACTTTGGAGATAGAAGGCGCTGACGATCCACTCTTCGAGGCTGCCAGTGTGTTTAGCATGCTAATCCCGCGGGTCGATTTGCACACTCCAGAGTTTTCAGCATCTTTCGTAGATGGGCAGAGGCTCCGCGTCCCATGCGCAAAGATCAATCCTGTGAAGGTGACCGGTGCGGGCGACATCTGGAACGCCGCAGACATTTACGCGGAAGGAATAGGTCTCGAACACAAGGAACGACTGGTCTTCGCCAACGCTGCAGGCGCGGCATACCTAGAGAAACACGGGCTTGAACCTCCCTCACTCGAAGAGGTCATGGGAAGAATTGATAGTGTCATCGCGGCTCGCAAGCCCTAGGGTTTCACGAGTCTTAAATCGGCAAGGCCACTCGTTCCGATAGGTCTACCGAATAGGAGTTTTGGCGCGCTGGGAATCGGAAGGACGAGCTGAGACTTGCACGAAATAGCGGATGGAGTCTACAGGGTACCAGCTCGCCACGCGAACAGCTACCTTGTCGAGGCCGACAACGGGCTAGTGCTTGTCGACACAGGGCTTCCCGGAAGCGAGAGAAAAATCCTGGACGCCATCGGGAGCCTCGGCAAGAAGCCCAGCGACGTCAAACTGATTCTACTCACTCACAGACACTTGGACCATATTGGAAGCGTAGCCGCTCTGAAGAAGAAGACTTTGGCGGTCTTGGTTGCTCATCCGTTCGAGAAGCCCTATGTTGCCGGGTCTCTCGTCATTATTACGCCAAGGGCTTGGAGCCTGTATGGCAGGATTGCAAGACGAGCCCTCGCTGTTGCATCCTCGACGATGAAGCTGCTCCGACTGATCAAGTATCATCCGGCACACGTTGACGAGTCGGCCGATGAAGAGTCACTATTGGACCCGGTCGGTCTTGATGGGTCGATTCTCTGGACTCCCGGCCACACGAAGGGTTCGGTCTCGCTCTTTCTAAACAAAAGCAGGGTCGCGATAGTTGGGGACTTGTTGACCAGCAAGCGTGGCAGGCTGGTCGAACCGATCTTTATGGAAAACCCCACCCAAACAAAGGCGAGTGTTCAACGTGTCATGGACCTGCATCCCGCAACTTTCTGCGTGGGACACGGCAGACCCTTGTCTGCATCCAAGGTCAGGCTGAAGGAGAAGATTGGGAAGTTGACGAAAATCGAGCCGAAGAGAGAGGAGGAAGACGTTGACCTTGAGAGTCTGGCGAAGGATCTCTCAGCGGAAGCTTCCTAGCTATAGGCTAGTATCCGGCCGGCTCAATCCAGAGGGCCGATCCTAGAAAAGAAAAGAATAGTGGGAGTTTAGTAGCTACTTTCGGACCTTGTCGAAGCGTGCGGCAACGTCGTCCCAGTTGACAACGCTCCACCAAGCATCAACATACTTGGCCCGATCGTTGACATAGTCGAGATAGTACGCATGCTCCCAGACATCTAAGACGAGCAGTGGAGTCATACCTTGGACTGCGAGGTCCATGTGCTTCTCCGCCTGGACTGTGAGTAGCTGGTCCGAGATCGGTTCGTAGGCGAGTATTCCCCAGCCTGATCCTTCAACCTGTTTTGCGGCGTTGCTGAATTGTTCCTTGAAAGAGTCGAACTTTCCAAAGTCCTTGTTGATCTGGTCGCCCAAATGTCCGCCGGGCACTCCTCCCCCGCCTTGTTTCATATTGGGCCAGAAGATGCTGTGCATCGTATGGCCTGATGCGTTAAAGGCCAAGTCGCGGGATATCCCTCTAACGTCGATTCCGGCGAACCCTGTCTGTCTCGCCTTCTCCAATTTGTCAAGGGCAGCGTTCGCCCCGTTTACGTATGCGAGGTGATGTTTGTCATGGTGCAGAGTCATTATTTTCTCGGAAATGGTTGGTTCGAGCGCATTGTACTTGTATGGAAGATTCGGTAGCGAGTATCTTTTGCCTGGCATGAAGAGTGGCTCGTCGGAGCCCTTCACATAAAACTTGGCTCAAACCAGTCAGTTCGGATCATGCAACCAATATATCTGAAAGCGAGACGATAATTCGGGTAGGTCCTGCACGCAGAGCAGTTCTTTGGAAAGCCCTCCCTATGAAATCGCCCAGAATACGCCTTGGCTGAAGAGCAGAAGGTCGGGCCCGATACTACCTTCGTTAGCCCGTTTCCTAAGCGTGAAAGGGCCCTACCCGCGATAGGGAACAAGCGTGGATTGACTGAAAACAAAATCATTTCCGCCACACAAAACGGCCCTCTTCCTATTCCAGACCCTACATACGCCCGTCCAGACCAGTCTTCCAGCTCAAATCTTCCGCGATCCGGTAACTCCCAGACCCTGGATCAACATCATGGGACGGAACCCGTAAATACATATAGGGCCGAATTAGACTGTATAACATACGTCATAATGGAGGATGTGCAAGTGGCTAACAAGAGCATTCTGGACCTCGACTACGCAAAGTACGATTTCAAAGATCCAGAGAAGTACGTGTTCAAATCCGAGAAGGGACTCTCACGACAGACCGTCGAACAGATCTCTGACATGAAGAAAGAGCCTGAATGGATGAAGAAATTCAGGCTACGAGCCTACGAGCATTTCGTCAAACGGCCCATGCCCCAGTGGGGAGGCGATCTTGCTCACATCGACTTCAACGACATCTACTACTACCTCCGTCCAACCGACAAGGTTGAGAACAAGTGGGAAGATGTCCCCGACAAGATCAAAAAGACCTTCGACCGACTAGGAATCCCAGAAGCCGAAAAGAAATTCTTGGCCGGAGTCGGGGCCCAGTACGAGTCTGAGGTTGTATACCATAGCCTACTGAAGCATCTCGAGGATAAGGGAGTCATATTCTGCGACACTGACACTGCAGTCAAGCTTCATCCAGAGCTTGTAAAGAAGTACTTTGGAACAATTATCCCACCTGAAGATAACAAGCTGGCCGCGCTCAACAGCGCCGTCTGGAGCGGTGGCAGCTTCATCTATGTTCCCGAAGGCGTCAAGGTCGACCTTCCCCTACAGGCATACTTCAGAATTAACGCCGCGAACATGGGACAGTTCGAGAGGACCCTCATCATCGCAGACAACTATGCGGACGTTCAATACATTGAGGGCTGCACAGCCCCAGTCTACTCCAAAGACGCACTACATTCTGCAGTGGTCGAGATTATCGCGAGGAAGGGCGCCAAGGTCCGTTATACAACGCTCCAGAACTGGAGCTCAGACGTCTACAACCTAGTGACGAAGCGAGCCTACGCCTACGAGGACGCGACCGTGGAATGGATTGATGCTAACGTCGGTAGCAAGCTTACGATGAAGTATCCATCAGTCTACTTGGTCGGTCCCAGAGCCAAGGCCGAGATCGTCTCAGTAGCCTTCGCGGGCAGGGATAGACACCAGGACACTGGAGCCAAAGCAGTTCATCTCGCACCTTACACGAGCTCGAGGATTACGGCAAAGTCTGTTAGCAAGGACGGTGGACTAACGACCTACAGAGGACTCGTACACGTCGCCAAAGGAGCAGTAGGTGTGAAATCCAGTGTACGTTGTGATGCATTGCTGATGGACGACCGTTCTAAGACAACCACTTATCCATACATGGAAGTCAACGAGGATGACGCAACCATAACACACGAAGCAACTGTTGGAAGAATAAACGAGGACCAGCTGTTCTATCTGATGTCGCGAGGCTTGTCAGAGACCCAGGCTCTCAGCATGATCGTCACGGGATTCATGGAACCCTTCACCCGGGTCCTGCCGATGGAGTACGCGGTAGAGTTCAACCGGCTCATCGAGATGGAAATGGAAGGCGCAGTAGGCTAAGCTTCCCGACCAAAACTTCTAAACATATTCTACACCCTTCAACGTCCATGGCCAACTCTCTCGCCAGCCCAACCGAAAGCATGGTGAAAGAAGTCTCAGGCCGCTTCTCCGAACCCGAAGAAATCAGCCGAGAACGCGCAACAGCACTCGACTACTTCAACAAGCTACCAGTCGAGAAATCACAGCTGTACACAAAATACGTCGACATTCTCTCCGGCCTCAATCTTGATTCTATCACGCCCGGAGTCCCCTCGAACAGTCGAACTATTCCTAGTGAAATAGCTCACCTGGTGAGGGAAAAGGACGAGCCGACACTTGCTCTCCAGGTGGATTCGCAGATGGCCCGAACGGAAGTGCATGGCGCACTGGAGAAGGAGGGTATCGTATTCTCAGACATAGCATCGTCCCTTGTCAAGTTTCCAGAACTCGCCAGAAACAAGTTCACAAAAGCGATACCGCCCGGAGACGACAAGTTTGCTGCGCTCAACGACGCATTCTTCACAGCCGGAACATTCCTCTACGTTCCCAAGGGTCTGAGCGTCAAGATCCCATTCCGGAACATCGTTCTGTTGAAGACTCACGGACAGGCTGCCTTCACTCACAACATTATCGTGGCCGAGGAGAACACCAAAGTCAGCTTCCTGCAGGAAGCCTACTCGCGACTCGGCAATGATCGTCAGGGTCCAGCGCTCTACAGTGAGGTCACCGAAGTCTATCTCGGTGAAGGAGCAGAGGTCAACTTTGCAAGTATCCAAGATTTTCAGGGAGACGTTCACTCTACAGTCAATCGAAGATCCATAGGCCAGAAGGATTCCCGGATCAACTGGACTGTGGGACACATGGGGGGCGGGACGACGCGA
>JAJPJY010000143.1 GCA_021323995.1 bacterium
AATGCATTTGAGGCCGTCTCGGTCTGGGCGTCCGAAAACACGACAATTGCGAACAACTTCATGTCCAACATCAACTTTCAAGCAGTCATAGACATCAGAGACTCGGAAGGGGGGAGAGTCATCGGCAATACGATTGTAGACTCAGAGTCTTACGTGGAGATCGATTTCTTCAACTCGACCGGTTTTCGCATCGAAGGAAATTACCTTTCCACCACTCTGGAGTACGGCATTAGGTTGCAGGGTTCCCGCAACATGATCGACAGGAACACAATAATTGACACTTTCAAAGACACCTTCCCCTTTTTGCAAATTGGAATCTCTATATTGAGTTCTTCCTCGGAAAATCTCGTCGTCGGCAACACAATTTCTCTGTTTTACAGAGGACTGGAGGCGGGCGACGACAATACAATCTACATGAACAACTTCCTTGACAACAATATTCAGGCCGAGGGAGGTACAGCAGATACTTGGAATGATGCAACAGGGCAGGGAAACTACTGGAGCGACTATACCGGGCAGGACACGGACAATGATGGAATAGGCGACACACTGTTGCCGCACCTAGGTCTTGACAATTATCCTCTGATGTCGCCGTGGACCCCGACAAGTCTGTCTGCGAAGCTAACGGGACGCTCTGCCTGGCCTGAATACAGGAGACTTGCTATCTCAAAGGTAACAGGGGGCATTCAAATGCTGTATGCTCTAGCCAATAACACAGGCACCGCTCCGGAGTGGATCGAGACAGTCTTCAACGTCACCTCCTCGACTGGCGTGACAAATGAACTAGTCTCCGGACCGATCTGGGTCAACGCCGGAGCTCAAGTAAGACTCTCGACTAGCTTTTTCTCGTTGCCAGGATCGTACAAGGTAACTGCAACGTTGAGATTCAGTTCTGATGCTTACACTAGCTGGACACTTGGAAGCGTCAAGACATTCTCGTTCCAAGTCGTATCATAAATCTTGAACTCTCCGTCTCAATCTAGTTGCCCAGCTTGAACTCGTCATGGATTGCTCTTACAGCATCCGGCCCTTCTTTCTCCGAGACGACAAACGAGACGTTGTATTCCGATGATCCTTGGGCGACCATGCGAACATTGACCTTTCTACTAGCGACTGCGCTGAAGACTCTGGCGGCGACTCCAGGAGTGCCCCGCATGCCTGAGCCTACAACCGCTATGATGCAAGCATCCTTCTCTTGGAGAATCTTGTCCACCTGTCCCTGACCCAGCAGGGCGAGCTGGAGAGCCCGGACAGCTCTATCAACTTCTCGCCTCGCGACTACTGTAGATATCGTCGCCTCAGAGGATCCCTGGGAGATCATGATCACATTGACACGATTCGTTCCTAAGGTCTGGAATACTTTCCCGGCAACACCGGGAGCACCCACCATTCCGGCTCCCCCCACAGTAACGATCCCCACATCTCTAATGATTGAGACCGCTTTCACGACCCGTCCGTTGTCATCGGATTCTCTGTCACAGACCAGCGTCCCCGTCCCGTCAGGCTTCCGGGAATTCTTGATTCGCACGGGAACCTTTCTTTGGGACGCAGGCTGGAGAGCGTGGGGGTGCATCATCTTTGCCCCGAAAAATGATAATTCAAGAGCTTCGCCAAATGATACGCTTGGAAGAACCTTGGCGTTCTTCACAATTCTCGGGTCTGCCGTCATCAGCCCATCCACATCCGTCCAGATCCAGATCTCATCCGCAGCTAAGGCTGCACCTATCATGCTTGCAGTATAATCAGAGCCGCCTCTCCCGAGTGTGGTGGGGCTGCCATCAACTGATGCGGCAATGAATCCCGTGACAACTGGAACCTGATTCTTGCTCAATAACGGTTCCAGGCGTTTTCGGAGTTGATGGTAACTCACTTCGATCAGAGGTTTCGCTTCTCCAAAATTATCATCAGTCGTTATCCCCGCCTCTCCACCTGTCATAGGCCGGGCTTTGAGTCCGAGAGCTTGTACGGCTGAGGTGAGAATTGGTGCTGAGAAGCGTTCGCCGAACGAGAGCAAATAGTCTCGGCTGCGAGGGGTCATCTCCCGAAGATGAGAAGCGCCCTCAACTGTCTTCCCAAGTTCTGTCTTCAACACGTCGGTGCTGGCGACAATATCTCTTCGGGAGCTTTCTCGAGCGATTGATGTTGCAACGGTTGTGTGGAATCGTTGCAGTCTAGTAAGAAGTGTCTGGGCTTCTCGCATCTCCCCCTTCTGAACGGATTCTGCGATTTCTACAAGCCGATCAGTTACATCGTCCATCGCTGAAGCCACGATCACGATCTTGTTCTCGGCCGAGAAATGTTGGACTATGCTGGCGGCTTGCCTGATGCGGGCTGCAGTCGCGAGGGAGGATCCGCCAAATTTCATAACGATTTTCAATCATTTTATCCTCTAGATCGTGTATCTGCCGCGAATGTCCACTAGGTCGCGAAGGATTGCGCTACCTGTCTGTTCCCCTCCGGCACCTTGTCCGACGAGGGTCACGTTCCCCGCGTGTTCCGTCGAGAAGGTTAGTGCGTTGAGAGTGTCAGGAACGCAGACTGGGTCCGTTGTTGAGATCTCTTCTGGCTTTACCGTCGCCTTTGATTTGGATATTCGCCCGACTAGTTTGATCTTTGCGCCTGAAGCTTTCGCAATCCGGATTGATTGAGGGGTGACTTTGGAGATACCGGTAATTTCTACGTCATGGAGGCTCAGTCGTCGTTTGATTATACAGTTGGCTATGATCACTATCTTGGCTGCCGTGTCGAATCCTTGAACATCATTGGCGGGGTCTGTCTCCGCGTAGCCTTTCATTTGGGCCTCTCTCAGTGCAGCCCGAAAGCTTAGTGAAGAGTTCTCCATCCTAGTAAGAATGTAGTTCGTTGTGCCGTTCAGGATTCCGTGAGCTCCTAGGATCTTCTCCCCTGGAAGACACTTCGAGGCGAAGCTGAGAAACGGCGTTCCCCCACCAACCGTTCCGCTGAATCGTAACTGTAGTTTCTTGTGATCTGCTAGCTCTAGCAAAGCAGGCATCGCAAGGGCTAATGGGCCCTTGTTCACTGTCACAACATGTTTGCCTGTTGTGAGAGCCTGTTTTATGTTGGAAAGGCCGGGCTCTCCATCTTTGAAGTTGGACGGCGTCGATTCAACCACAACCTCTCCCTCGCTGTTGGAGATGATTCGTGAAGCTAAAGGTCGCTGCTTCCCTTTTCCAGGGTACTTCGCCACCGTCCCAAGTTTTTCTTTTACTTTCAAGGCGACCGTCAGGTCCAGGCCATTCTCGTCCTGGCAGTAGCCTTGACTGTCAACGATAGTTGTTATCTGGGGCTCGAAGCCATATTCGTCGACTATTCTTTCCCTGTCCTTCTGTATGATTCTGGCCAGCGATTGTCCGACTGTTCCGAAGCCGACCAGGATTATTCTCAATGTGACTCGAGGCGTTCAATCCAGTCAGGCTCTGTAATCTTTAGAGTGTAACTTTCAGAGCGAGGAAGGCGGTCCGCAATCGATGGATCCTTCAACCCATGGCCAGTGGTCACGCAGACAACGAGATCCGAGGAGTCGATGCGGCCATTCTCTCTCAGCTTTTCTAGC
This sequence comes from bacterium, assembly GCA_021323995.1. Lineage (GTDB taxonomy): Archaea > Thermoproteota > Bathyarchaeia > 40CM-2-53-6 > 40CM-2-53-6 > 40CM-2-53-6. Next base: position 3,575 of record JAJPJY010000143.1, read on the forward strand.
CCCGCTATTGATGCTGCGCTGGCAGGCTCGACAAAGATTCCTTCGAGTCTGGCGAGTGTCCTTTGAGCATCAAGAATCTCACGGTCTGATACTGTCTCAGCAGACCCGTCGGATTCCTTGATCGCCCTTAGCACTTTGGGTCCGTTGACTGGTGATCCGATCTGTATTGCCGTTGCGACTGTTCGAGGATTCGTGACAGGTACGATATCTTCGCTCTTGGTCCTTATGGCTCTGGCGATTGGTGCAGCATGTTCAGCCTGTATCCCAAGCATTCGGGGCCGATTCCAAGCCTGGCCTGTCTGCTGGAACTCTTTGAATCCCTTCCAGATCGCGCTAATGTTTCCCCCGTTTCCGACCGGAAGAACTAGCGCGTCAGGTGCCTTTCCGTCAAGCTGGTCACAGACCTCATAGGCGAGGGTCTTCTGACCTTCCAACCGAAAGGGATTGACCGAGTTCATCAGATAGAAGTTTCGCCGTTTTTCAGTCAGCTCAGTAACCGCCTGCATGGCTTTGTCGAAGTCTCCATCAATTTCCGTAATCTTGGCTCCACAGAGTCTTACCTGCAGCATTTTTCCTTCTGCAAC
>JAJPJY010000096.1 GCA_021323995.1 bacterium
CGCCAGTAACCCGACAACCTCATCGATCTGCAAGACCCCAAACAACATCATGATTTATCGCACCCGGTGCAACGCGGCCATCTCGATACCCGCCGACCCGACCCGGTAAGCATACACCTTCATGTCCGTAAACGCTCCCGGCATCTTCAACACCCGCATCTTCCGAGCATAATCCTCACTCCCGAAAGGTTCCGTGGACAAGTCAACAACACCATCACTCAAATGCTTCACAGTATTCTCAACATGATCCGTATGAATACCCTTATTCGCCAACAGAACATACAAACCCCCATTCGACCGGACATTAGCCTGCAACAATTTCAACGTCTGCTCAACAGCCTGAAACGGCGCCGACCGAATCACATCACTAAAATTATCCACGACCAGAGTACACGCTCCGAGAGGAGCCACAACATGCGGAAACTCTTTCGCCAGCAAATTCGCCGGACCAATATCCCAACTGACTTCCCCGGACACTTTCTCCCGTTTCATCCCGAAACTGTCAATGAACCACATCTTCCGCTGCTCGAAATAACGGTCAAGGCCCCAGCCGTAGACACCCATCTCAGCCACAATATCCTCCCACGAACGTCCCGTAGTGAAATAGACCCCGGGCCGACCATCAAGCAGCCCTTGGTACAATATCTGCTGCGCACACGTCGTCATGCCAGTATCGGCCTCGCCGAGAAACAGGATAATGCTCCCGCTGGGAAGGCCGCCGAGCGACTCGTCGAACGCTGAAATCCCACTCTTCAAGTTCTGCAAATTTTGTTACGCACCCGTTTGGTTCTGTCGGCCCGTCCAGCCTTGCTGGTCGATGGCCGCGGCTTGTCCTTGAACCCCTTGTTCCACTAGCCCCGCCGCCTCGGATACTGGAACCGTCCCAGTCACGACTTCTTCGTAGACAGTGTCAGCGCCGGCTTCCACGCTTTCTCCGCGGACTATGGAGGCGTCGTTGTCGGCTGGCACTTCTCACACCGATCGGCCCCTTCAACTCTACACCATCATGGCCAATCGTGAAGGCGAAGTCGTTGAGACTATGGCTTGTCCCACGCATCTTCCGAACATACAGTTTCCGGATAGGCGAGCTCTGTCGGACCAGTGCTAAGACCATCACACCTGTTGCCAGAAACTCCTCGATACCGTAGCGGCTGATCAATCCCGAACCTTCCACAATCTCTGTCGTCATCAGTGTGGTACAGCCTACGTCTTTCAGTAGCAGTCCCACTTCGAGGAAGATCTCGCGAAGCGTGTTCAAATCAGTCACTCGGAACCCGAAGCCGGGAAGCGAGTCCACCACGAGCCTCGTCGCACCGAGCTGTTCAACGAGAATCTTCACCTCAGCCAGCTTCGACCGTAGATTGTACAGGATGGACTGCAGCGACTCTTGCTCCGCAGACTCCGACTCGGTACGCTGGTAGACTGCGTCGACCATGCCGATCTTCTTCTCCGTCTGGAGCTTCTTGAAATCCCAGCCGAAACGCAGCATGTTCGCATTGAACTCTTGCGGAGGTTCCTCAGTAGAAACATAGACACCAGCTTCGCCGTATCGTGTAGCGCCCTTGTAGAGATACTGGCCACAGCAGATGGTCTTCCCACAACCAGCACCACCAGCCAACAAGACCCTTGCACCCTTCGGGAACCCACCCTCGAGCACATGGTCAAGACCGGGGATACCAGTATGGACCCTTTCAATTGCCTCTGCCATAATATCCCGTGCGAAACCCAGGAAAAACAAACCATAAGACTACAGTAACCAGTCCCGAAGTAAACCAGTAACAACTACAAGCCAAGCGACTCAATCAAGCGAGAGTTGATAGGAAATGAACCAGCGACGAAATTCTTCGACCCTCACTTGCCGTTTAGTTGACCGCAGCCAAGGAACCTTTTTAGGGCGAGTCAAAGGGCAATCGGAGTCTTCGCGAACAATACATGCCAGAACGGGGATACTCGATAACCGGTCTCGACCCCGACCGGACGGTAAAATGTTCAGGCAGACAACTCCGAATATCCCCCAAAGCCTCAGTCGAACTCTGCCGCACCATCAGAGGAATGAAACTTCCCGACGCAAAGAAACTCCTCGAAAGAGTAATCGAAAAGAAACAAGCTATCGCCTACAGACACTACAAGAAAGAAGTTCCCCACAGACGACAACTCACAGAACGCTGGTACGCCGGACGATTCCCGCAAAAGGCTGCCGGCCATCTACTCAGGCTACTAGATGAGCTTGAAGCTAACGCTGAGTATCGAAATCTCGACACTGAGCGTCTCAAAATAATCCATGCGGCAGCGCAGCGCGCAAACAAGATCCCGAGACGCAATCCCCGCGCTTTCGGACGATCAGACCTCCTAAACGCAACAACCACCCACATTGAACTAGTGGGATTAGAGGCAGAGTAGTCCATTGTCTGTGACAAAATATTTCATTAAAGACGTCTCGCGCAGACTCGAGATAGACGAACTTCTCCAAAACGATCTCAAACGCGCGGGCTATAGCCACGTCGAACTCACAAAGAGCCCCGTCGGAACACGAGTAGTGATCTACGCGTCAAAACCCGGAATGGTCATAGGCCGCAGAGGGCAGAGTATCAAAGATCTCACAAAACTTCTCGAGACGAAATTCGGTATAGAGAATCCTCAGCTCTCCGTCGCGGCAATTGAAGTTCCAGAACAAGATCCAAAGGTGGTTGCATCCCAGGTTGCACAAGCCTTGCAGCGAGGAGTCCATTTCCGCAGAGCCGCCTACTGGGCAATACAGAGAGTCATGGAGTCCCAGGCCTTAGGCGTGGAGATTGTAATCCGTGGAAAGCTCACGACTGAAAGAGCAAGATACGAAAAGTTCAGAGCAGGTTATCTGCCGCGAGTTGGAGATCCCGTATTGAAGACCGTTAAAGTCGCGGTCGCTGATGTTCAGCTAAAACAAGGACTCTTTGGCATCAACGTACGAATACTTCCACCAACAGCTGATTTCCTCGACAAGCCAACCATGAAAACAGTTGTAGCCTCAGCAACGCAGCTGTCACAATCACCAGCACAATCCCCCACGGTTGTAGTCGCGGACACCGCTCCGCCACCACTTGAAGTCGAAGCAAAGAAGGAGGAAGAGCCGGTTGGCAGTACTGCGCAAGCGTGAGATAAGCCAGATGCTTCCCGCGGAGCGGACGAAGAAGATCTCGGAACTTAGAGCCGAACTGACAACGATAAGGACTCAAGTCAAATCGGGAGGAACAGTTGATAATCCCGCTAGAGTAAGAGAGCTGCGAAGGACCGTGGCAAGGCTACTAACCGCTCAGAGCGTTACGACTGGGAAAGAGGAAACGGCGTAGATGGTAATCAATCGGCAGAATGCTCTTGCCCATGAGTGGATCGGTCTCAAAGTCAAAGTCAGCGAGAGTGCTGACCCAGCTGTGATCGGGCTCTCCGGCCTTGTAAGGGACGAGACGAGAAACACGTTCACCATACAAACCGAGGCCCGAACTCTCAAAATCACAAAGCTCCACACAACATTCAAAACCGTACTTCCTAATGGAGAAGAATCAGCGATTAATGGGAGCGACCTCAGATACCGGCCAGAGGATAGAGTGAAGAAGGGTCTGAACAAATGGTAGTTCGTAACATCGGCCTCGAAGTCAAACCACCAAAGTCGGGATGCAGTGATCCCTCTTGCCCCTACCACGGTGGTATCTCCATAAGAGGAAGAGTGTTCGAGGGTACGGTCTCTACGTCGAAATCTCCGAGGACTGTTTCAGTTGAGCGAGCCTACCTACACTATTATCCGAAGTACAACCGATACGAACGAAGGAGAAGCAAGACCCTTGCCCATAATCCACCGTGCATTTCTGCAACAACAGGCGATCATGTTACAATCGCAGAATGCCGACCTCTGAGCAAGGAAGTCACGTTCGTCGTAATCGATAGAAAAGGAGCTGGAGAATAGCAATGCCAGCACCCAAGACTAGAGCTGTAAGTGCCCGTGGAATGGTCGAGTATAGACCAAGAATCGCCCGTGGGCTTCCAGTCGGATCCAGGATGACTTGCGCGGACAATACTGGTGCGAAGGAGTTGAAGCTGATCAACGTCCGAGGATATCATGGACGCCTTCGCCGAGTACCCGCCGCATGCGTTGGAGATATGATAATGGTCTCAGTCACGAAAGGCGCGCCCGATCTCAGAAAGCAGGTGTTTCCAGCGGTCGTCGTTAGACAAGCACGGGCATTACGAAGGCCCGATGGGACCAGACTTTCATTCGAAGACAATGCCGCCGTTATCATGACCCCCGAGGGCGAAATGAAGGGAACAGAGATCCGGGGACCTGTTGCACGGGAAGCCGCAGAGCGATGGCCTCGAGTAGCCAACTTGGCGTCGACGGTGATATAGACATGGCAAGTTCTAAGCCGTCAAAGCAGAGAAAGTTCTACTTCCAAGCACCCAGGCATAGACAAAGGAGGATGCTATCGGCCCGCCTTTCCGATGATCTGTCCGGAAGATATCAGTCAAGACATGCTTCGCTAAGAACCGGCGACCGAGTCCGGGTGATGAGGGGAGAGTTCGCAGGTCTCGAAGGAAAGGTAGAACGGGTAGACTACTCTAGTGGAAGAGTCTTCGTCGAGGGAATGACCCGGGAGAAGGCCGCAGGCGTCTCATCAAAGTTTCCAATCCACTCGAGCAAGGTCCTCATCATGGAGCTAAACCTATCAGACAAGTGGCGCAGCGGGCTATTGACCGAGAAGGCAAAGGCACCAGAGGAATAGGAACATGGCAAGAAAGTCGGGCCCTAGACAGCTGAAACGAGAACCTGCGCCTGCGTTCTGGCCGATAAACCGGAAGAGAATGACATGGGCTCCCCGGACACGGCCGGGTCCGCATCCTCGAAACAACAGCTTACCCCTCGTCATGGTCCTCCGAGAAATTCTCGGACATGCGAAGACAGCCCGAGAAGCAATCCGCATCATTAGCATTGGCAAGGTCAAAGTAGATGGCGTGATTCGAAGAGACCATCGATTCGCCGTAGGCCTCATGGACGTACTACAGATCGAGGGCGCTGCAGAAATCTTTCGCGTTCTGCCGAAACCCAACGTTGGACTAACACCAATGCCGATCGAACAGAAGGAAGCAGGATTCAAACTCTGCAAAATAATCGGAAAGAAAAACATTCCCGGCGGAAAGACGCAGCTCAACCTTCACGACGGACGTAACATGATAATCCAGACAAGAGACCCGAGACAGAAAAC
>JAJPJY010000137.1 GCA_021323995.1 bacterium
AGCATCACTCATCACACTACCCGGAACCTACACTGTTACTGTAACAGCTCTCGGCAATGGAGTCTCGCACACGTTGACGATCACTCTGACAGTGACCGTCGCCGGACTGGCCGTTGGGGGACTAGTCTAGTCGCGTACCGGATTGGATCCTTTTGTCTGACTCGTCCTTGCCCATTTTTCTGTCTGTCTCCGATACGAGACACTTAGTCAGTCCAGGCTTCAGCGCGCTCTCACAACAACTCCCATACTCACGGCCTTTCAGCGATTACCGCAAACGATCTAGACAGGGGAGGCAAAGAGAACGCGCTACTCTCTCGATTCACCATGACTTTGGATTAGCTTCAGTTGTCGTCATGGCCTTGATGATGCTAGGATTAGTATTGCTCGTGTTCTTCATCTTGAGCATTGTTCCCTGGGGGACAGGCAGCAGCTGTTGGGCTCAGTGCTAACAGTCTCGAAAAAACTTCAGGTCTTTACCTCAGCGAGTCCGCCGTAAGGGCAATGAAGCCCTTCGTCTGAGGTTATCTCACTATACTGATTTATAGCTCAGGATAGCAATCAGAAGATAATTAGCTAGCGGCCTCATATATCCTGCAATCAAAGCTGTTTCCACGGAATCCATAGATCTCCACGTCTCATTCCGTACCGAGGATACTGGACTCGTTGCGCCGCCGGGCTCGATTGTGGCGATGGAAGGAGTCGGAGGTGCTCGTGGCATCATTGACTTGTTCCGAAATCGGAAATTTGACCTTCTCCTCGTTACGATAATCGCTTTCATAATGCTCCTATTGTACATCCTCAATATTGTCCCATGGGGCACCGGCCGCGGATGCTGGGCACAATGCTAGGCTAATTTCTAGCGGAACGCTTTGCGCGTTTCTTCTGCAGAATCTCTTTCTTGTATTGTCCGGAGGCGCGAATTACGTCTATGGCGACTCGGGGTGTTATTTCGAAGTCTTCTTTCTCAGTCTTGAAGTGTAGTGTCTGGTTGGACGCGTAGACCTGGAGCGCTTTGGCTAGGATTACTCTGTTGAGAAGTTCCTGTTCGGACACTCGGCCCTGTGGGGTCCACTCTTCCCCGATCGTCTTCCGCTTCCAGTATCGGCGGTTGGGCAACCTTGTCCTCGGGATAGTGGTATTCGAAGAAGCCTGAACTTGAATTCTTCGTCAACCAGGGAGGCTCTCGTTTCTTCGGAATCGCTGCCTCTTTGACTGCCTGGTCCCGGAGCAGTTCAAGAGACTCGACGTAGGCTTTGACAAGCGCATCCCAGGTCTCTTCATCAAAAACTGGATGGAGATAGTGCCGCTTCGGCATCGGGAAGGCGTCAGGCATGGCCGACTCGTATTTGAGCTGAATCTCCTTGTCGAGCAGGTTTCTCCAGATCTTGTCCCGAAGAGAGTCCAATGCTGATTGGATATATGGATGGGCTGGGATTTACGGTGCAGAGTTCGACGAAGACTGGAACTATTCCAGAAGAGTACCCTACTTTTCTCCTCGGGCGAGAGCAGTGAGGATTGCCTCGACTAGCTTTCTCGCAGAGTTCGGGTTCAGCTCGACTGCAACCCTCGCTCCTGGACCCTCTTTCGGGTTGACGAAGTCGATGTTCAACGCGTGCTCAAAGGCCGCATCAACTGGATGGTCATAGGACACGTTGACTTGTTCGAGCTTGAACCATCCCTCCGGGCCCTTGCCGCTTCCTGAAACTTCCGCGGTCTCGACTATTCCAGTGCACATCTTCTATCTCTCCCTTCCAGGCGTTCCAAGATATTTCTCGAAAAACGTGAACATCTTCTTCCAGCCATCAACTGCTGCTTCGGGACGATAGGCTACACTGGGATAGTAGAAGAAGCCGTGTCCTGCGCCAGGGTACATGGTAAAATCGTAATTCTTACCATACTTCTTCAGCTCTTCCTCCAACTGGCGGACATTCTCGGGTGTTGGGTTCTTGTCCTCTTCTCCAAACAAGCCGAGTAGCGGACAAGACAGGTCCTTCGTATAGTCAATGGGCGCGACTGGCTGTGCTGGTGTCAGTTTCTCCTTTGGCTGTACAACATTTCCGCCCCAACAGTTGACCGCGGCATCGAATGTCTTCGTTCGGCACGCGACAAGGAATGCTTGACGACCACCTGAGCAGGTCCCGAAGACTCCGACCTTCCCATTGCTAAGCGGCAACGACTTGAGATAGCGAGCCGAGCCATCGATGTCTCCTACTACGCTCGCGTCAGGTACTCCTCCGGATCCCCGAACCTTTGCTGACATATCGTCAGGGCTAGCGTGGCCGAACCGGAAGTAGATGTTCGGACTAATCGCGAGATAACCATGGTGGGCGAACTTCCGCGTAAACTCTCGATACAACTCGTCCCAGCCTGGCATGTGATGAATTAGCACCACCCCGGGAAAGGGTCCTGGACCCAGTGGTCGCGCGTAGTAGGCGTTGATTATCTCTCCACTATGGCCAGGCAGCATAATGGTCTCGGCGAGCATTCCCTCATACATGTCCGTCGTGTAAGGATGCATGGCTGTGCTGACCCGTTATACCCGTTAAAAGAATTCTCGTCGATTCGAAAATACAGCCACTACAGAGTGGCGAGACTATCGGAGAACGTCTGTCCTGCTCAACAATTGAGGTTTTCTTGATCCGAAATGGATTAGATTATTGATTTGGCTATAATTTGCGATCCCTGACCAGATACGCCTAAAAGCGGAATCCGCGGAAGTCAGCGACGCTGTTTGAAATGATCAAACGGCTCAGCTACATTGCACTATTTTCGATGGTAGCGTCAAGCTTGTTGTTGCCATTACAGATTCCGAAAGCCAATGCTCCACTAGCTTTGTCGCTTGATGGCGTAGGGACGACCATACCTCAACATTGTTGCTACCGATCACCACAATCTCAGCTACTGACGACGACCCGAGGGCATGATGTGATCTTGGTGATCGTTGAACCTGGATATGGTACCGGGGTATCTGTGAGTGATGCTAGTGGTCTGAATTTTGTACGGCGCCTTTCTTTTGTTTCTGGACCTTCCAACATATGCCAGGTGTGTCAGGCAACGGTGTTGGAATATTATGCGGTCGCCAACGCGCCCCTTACCTCTGACAATATTACTGTCGCAGCTAGCAGATGCTGTAGCGGGATTTTCGGAGTCCAGACTCTCGCAATTAGTGTTGCGAACACCCGAGCAGTCTTTGACCAGGATCCCACGATTCCCGCGACAGTTTCCTGCTCCAGCATGGTCTGCGGGACTTGTTATGCCAACGGCTTTGGAAAGTGCTCCGCCTCGATAGAAACATCCACCTTGGACGTGGTCATCGCAACTACTGCAATCAATGATGCTGGCGGGTGTGGAGTCTATAACCGGAAACCGCCACCCGGATTCGCTGAGATTACTAATCCTAACAGCCATTTCGAAGTCGATTACTTGATCACTCAGACGCCACGAACGACCGTGACGTTCGACTGTTATGGCACAGACACCGAAGCAATTGTACTGGACGCGATCTCATTCTACGGCGCGTTTGGAATACCCTAGAGCTGGAGCCTCTAGTTCCAGAGAAGCTTCTCCAAGACTAGCGGACAAGCGAGAAATACTGATGACGTCCTACCGGCTACCGATTTACAATGGTCAGAGTTCACAAGGCCATGCCAAACACGCCAGGCATGGAACACTCTGAAATCGACGTTTTTCTCACGAGTTCCAGAACACCGCTGAGACTAGGGACAGTCGATTCGAAGGGTGATCCGATGATACACCCCGTCTGGTTCAACTACTTCGACGGCAGGCTGTACATCTTCAGTCTCAAGAATGACAGAAAGATTCGGAACATCAGACAGAAGAAGACGGTCTACTTCTCGGTCGACACCGACGCAGAACCCCACAAAGGGGTCAAAGGAAAAGGAACCGCCATCATTCACACCGACGTTGGGAAGTCAGTGCCATTGACGGAGAAAATAGTCGCCAAGTATCTGGGAGATCTCGGCACGCCCATGGCGAAGAGCATGATGGACGGAGTGAGAAAGGGCTCAACGGTTCTGGTCGAGATTACTCCTCTCTATTTTTCAGCCTGGGACTATACTAAGATGAAACACTAGCCAGTCCCCAAGATTAATGTGAGTAAACACATCGCCGGTGAGAGTCGAGAATTGATCTCTGGGAGAATTATTCGGAAGGGCCAGAAGATTACTGTCCTGATTATTCTCGCTTTATTCTCGTTACAACTCCTAGCTTATCCTCATGCGAGCATGTCCGGATATGGTACCAGCAATGTTGGGATTCCTAACATTCTGACAACGTTCAACGTTAGAGGAGGAGCCGTTGACAATAATGGAGAGTGTGTTCGGAATGCTGCGTACAATAATGACCACAGTGAATCCTGGATAGCGGTCGACCCGACTAACGCCCAGCATCTCGTGGCTGTGACCAAGTTCTTCTTCGACCCTGAGTACTACCTGTTCCACGTCGGCGTCCAAGTCTCGAAAGACGGCGGGAGGTCTTGGACTGATTCGATTCTTCCCGGTTTTGACTGCCGCTCCGCGCCCAAGAACAGCTGGACCGACACTACCGACCCCGTCGTAGCATTCGACTCGGAGGGCAGCGTCTTCTCTGCAGTTCTAGCGTTCAACTATCAGTACAATTCCACAGGAGCTCAATCCAGCGGGAGTCCAGCTGACGAGATATCGGTCGCAAAATCCACGGACGGTGGGATCCATTGGACCGTCGCCAATGGCGGACAGCCCCTAGCTTTCTATCCGACTAGTGATGTGTCCCCGGACAAACAGTGGATCGCAGTCGATTCGAACCCTCATAGCCCGTTTAGAAACTATGTCTATGTAGGATGGACTGTCTTCGACAGTAATGGTGCCGAGATCTGGTTCTCAATGTCCAAGGACATGGGAGCGCATTTCACGGCACCAGTGATGATCAGCAGTCCCTCGACTGATGGAGCGTCGAACACCTATGTATTTCTCGGGACCGGGCCAGATGGGACGCTCTACTCCATCTACACTAGCTTCCCGAACCCGAACACTTCCCAAGCAGATATTTGGCTGCTGACCTCGCACGATGGCGGCCGGAGCTTCGGCCCACCCACGATGGCAGCGTCCTTCTACGCCTTGTCGACTTTCGACCTTCCAAACACTACCTTCCGGGACGGCATATCTGACAACTTCGCTGTTGACCCGGTCACGGGACATCTGCTGCTCGCTCTCGAAGTCGACAGCGGCTCAGCCCTCGACGTGCAACTGACAGAATCTACCAACGGAGGAGGCTCATGGTCTCAGCCAATTGCGGTCAACGATGCTTCGACAGTCAATGATGGAACCGACCAGTTCCAGCCTACCGTCGCAGCCTACAATGGAGTGGTGGCGGTTTCCTTCTATGACAGAAAACTACCATGCCCTTATGATGATCCGAACATCTTGCCCGTCGATGCTGGCCGAACCAACTTCTGCATCAACACCTCAATCCAGTTCTACAAAGACGGCTCGAAAGGGATCCAACCCCTAGGCTCGAACATCCGTGTCTCACAGAACACCTGGGACCCACAGAACCCTGGAAGGACAACCCACCAGCTTCCACGACCAGGAGGCCCCAGCGGCAATGAGACATTCATCGGAGACTACTTCGGACTAGCCCTGACCACAGAGAACGCGTACGTTCTATTCGCGTCAACTTACAACCTAGGACGGAACTCCCTCAACAACCAACAACAACTCCTCGGCATTGTCTCAATCCCAAGAGACGAGGTCGGAGACAGCCAGAAAACTGACATTGGCAGTCAGAGCACTTAGACGGCCCCGTTTGGAACGGCTTCCTTTCCTAGGAACTTAACAAACTAGCGAAAGTGTCACCCAGATTCAAGCCCGTGAACCTTTCCTGTCGGCGTAGGACGGCATCACGTCTCGAGCAAATTCACGCATCTTCGCTACGTAATCGTCTTGGGGAAAAGGAGTGACATAGAATCGGCATCCATTGTCTACGGCAGTTTGAATGTCCTTTTCGAGCGTCTTCATGTCGAACGCTCCCCGAATCATCGGCGACCCCGCACCGTACTCTAGCTTGAGCTGTCGTCCCGCGCTCTTCGCCTCCATATCCACTATCGACTTCGCTTTGTTGAAGGGCGTCTGAGTCCATGGTGGTATGAAGCACATGTCTCCGTATTTGCCGGCTAGTCTTAGCATTCGCGGGCTGACTCCACCAAAGAGTAGCGGCGGGTGGGGCTTCTGTACCGGCTTTGGATCTAGGACTCCGCCTTTTGCCTTGTAGAATCTTCCTTGGAAGTCGACGCTGGCTTCTTTCCATAGTTTGAGTATTAGTTGGACGCCTTCCTCGGTCTTGTCGACGCGGGTCTTGCCGTCGGTCCAGTCGCTGTATCCTTCGAACTCTGTCTGGGACCAACCGGCTCCCACTCCTAGAATAGCGCGGCCGGACGATATCACATCCAGAGTCGCGACTATTTTCGCGAGTATTCCTGGAGGACGGAACGGGATGGGTGTGACCAGTGTTCCCAGCTTCAGCTTCTTGGTCTTACCGGCCAGGTAGCTGAGTGCTGTCCAAGCATCTAGCGTCGAGTTTCTTTCTGGCATGTCCTTCCAGTCCCACATGAAATGATCAGGAATCAGGAGACCGTGGAATCCCAACTCATCAGCAACCGGAACGACATGCTCGACGAGCTTCCAGGCACGGTAGAAATTGCCGAGACCGGCGATTAGGAACTTCATTTGATGTCCAGTAACTGCTCGGTTGGAATTTAATGACTCTGTTTGGCAACAAGTATCTGTTCAAACACCAAATAAGCGGGAGCCACCTCCGTGACCGTCCATGTCTCAAAGCGAGAGTCAGTCACTTATTCATCGCTCACGAGTCTTGGCGCACTCGCCCGCCGACCCCTTGGCCGCAAACAATCATTTTCGATCCAAGCTCTCCTTCGAAACTGACCCCTCCGATGTCTACCAGGACATAACGAACAAGGTAACGGGAATATTGGTGGTAGATGCAAGAACTCCCGACGCATACGCCCGGGGACACGTTCCCGGAGCGATTAACCTGCCACACCGAACCATTGACTCGTCCACGACCGCTTCTCTACCTCGAGACATGGTTATTGTGACCTATTGTGACGGTGTTTTCTGCAACGCTTCGACCAAGGCGGCGATAAAACTCACCGGTCTCGGCTTCAAAGTCAAAGAGATGCTCGATGGCATGGACGGCTGGAGAAAAGAAGGCTACCCGGTCGAAGAAACAGTAATGCAGATGACTACCTCCCGGTAAGTCCAGCTTTGGAATAGCTCTTCCACTACTTTGACGGACCGAAAAGCATAATATTCGTTAGGCACATGCATTGATTGAGGTTGTGCCAGATGAACACGGTCAGATTCTCATTGTATCGTCACAATCTCCAGTCCGCATAGACCACGAAAGCATCGCTTTCAAGCCAAAGCCGCATTTCCTAAACTCCAACTTTCTCTCCAAGTGTGAATCAGCTTTGATGAAAAAGATCAGCCCATGTCAGCAAAAGAATTGTCGTCTGCTCGGAGCTTCTGGAAACGGAAGAATCTCCGGGATGGACGCAGAAGCCGGTATGTCGAAGTGGAGGAGGTCTCCCTCGACAGTCTCCGAGCGGATGCTATAGAAAACGGGCTAGTCGACGAAGTCGTATCGATCCTTGCGACTGGGAAAGAGGCAGATGTCTACCTTGGACTCTGGAAGCAGGCTCCCCTAGCGCTGAAAGTCTACCGGTTGCACAGAACTCCTAACAAGAAGCGGAGCAGGATCGGATACGCAGTTGACCGAATGGGAATGCTAGCAGCAAACGAGTTTACGATACTCGAGAAAGCCTACAGGGCCGGCGTACCGGTGCCTACGCCCGCGAGAAGGGTTGACAACATGTTCACTATGCGATTTCTCGGCGCTGAAGCTAACGCGCGTCGATTGAAGGAGTTAGACCTTGACGAGCCTGAAGAGGTTGCGGTGCAGGCTTTTGGAATTGTGGAGAAGCTTCTTGACGCCTTCATAGTTCACGGCGATCTTTCAGGATACAACCTACTACTGTACAATGACTGCGTTTTTGCCATTGACTTTCCACAGGCGGTAGACCTCTCCTCCCGGCCCAGCCGGCGCAACTTGTTTGAAAAAGCGAAACCATTGCTGCTCCGAGACCTGGAAAATGTGGCGCATTACTTCTCGCAGTATGACGTTGAGATTGACGCTCACGCGGAATATGACAGACTAACGACCAAGTTTGAAAAAGCACATCTTGATTAGCCACTAACGGATTGCAGAAACACTAGAGATTGAAGACTTGAAAGATTCGACTCTCGACTGGCTTCTCGAATCGAACAATCCGTCCGTAAGAATGATGACACTTACCGACATTCTCCATCGAAGCGAGAAAGACAAGGATGTTCAATCAGCAAAGAACAAGATTGCAAGTTCCCGGACAGTCAAGAAAATAGAAGCCGCAGCAACCAGCAAAGGCTACTGGCAACCAAAAGACGACTGCTACCGGCCAAAGTGGACCTCGGCCTGCTGGAACCTTGCACTGCTCGGCGAGCTGGGAGCACAGCCTGACCCTCTGATCAAGTCAGAGGTTGAGAGGTTCCTTGGACTCCACCAACTGGAAAACGGCGCCTTCACATGTCCCAGTCCAATGGAGGTCGAACAGTGGAAAAAGAAGCACCCGAGGAGTAAAGCGATACGCTGGGAGGAGCCTTGCCTCACTGGCAACATGATCAGAACCCTGATCGTCTTCGGATACGGAGAAGACGCTAGGGTGAAGAGAGCGATTGACTGGATGCCCAAGGCGCAATTGGAGGATGGTGGATGGAACTGCGACTATCCCGAGAAGAAGGTGAAGCACAGCAGTTTCATGTCCACGATCGAGCCGTTGTGGGCGTATTCTGAGATTCCCCGGCAGAAATGGACCCGGAAGATGAAACGGTCAATCGACGATGGAGCAGAGTTCCTGCTAATGCACCATGTCTACAAGTCGGACAATCATCACTGGCAGGAGACTTATCCGTTCTTCACAAAACTGCACTTTCCAATGTACTACTTCTACGACATCCTACACGCCCTACGGGTGTTGACTAAGCTCGGATATGATGACGATGAGCGGATCCAGAGTGCTGTCCAGCTCCTTCTCTCGAAGAGAAGACCTGACGGGAAATGGAACCTAGAAGGAGACTGGTATCGCGAGGGCGACCACTTTTACCCAAGCGGCAAAGGCAGGAAAGCACCGGTCGCAATAGAAGAGATCGGAAAACCCAGCAAATGGATCACCCTCAACAGCTACCGAGTCCTAACAGCAACAGGTGACATTGATCCATCTTAGAGTTAGACTCCCTAGCTTGTAAGAAGACCTGGGTGAAGTTGTGACGTCTCACTCCCGTTCACTTGCTATTACTGAGGCATGGCGGCTCCCCTTGATTCGAGGTTCGTGATTCTCTCCCTGACGCTCGGCTGCCTGATCTTGGAAGCCTTCATGTCGCGCTTCTCAACATCATCGAAGCTCATGCCTTCGATTTTCTTGAGTGTTGCAAGGAAATTCTCTGTTCCGAGAATCGCTGCCACTTGAAGGTCTGCTTTCAACTGTGCCCTGTGAGCTGATGGTGCATAATACAGGGCGAGAGCGACTACGAAAACGATCCACAAACCGAAATACAGTGGAAAGAAAGAATCCAAGAAACTGCCGGCTGATCCCAGAACGGATGTCATAATTGCGAGCAGTAGGATCAGGACGTAGATCCCGACCGTAATCACTACAGAGCCGAGGAAAGCTTTCAATGCTCTCGGTCTTGCCCAAGAAGCTGTCAGTAAACTTGAGCCTATCAATGGCTTCCATTCTTCAGGGGTCAGAACCTCTTGCATTCGAGTCGGAAGAATGACTTTCTTTCTTCCAGCAACGACAGAGTCGACTTGCAATGGGTATGAGCCTCCTCGCCCAACGTAGATACGATCCTGCCATACTAGTTTCTCCGGCACCAGCCGACGCAGTCCAAGGAGGTCGCACATGCTCGAGATTTCTCCAAGAATCGCTTCATCAGAAGCGGACTGATCATCGCTCATCACCCATCCATCCATATACCGGTCTTATCGAAAGCGACAGTGATTATTAGTTCGCCGGTTGTTTTGGGAATAGCACGGAGAATCCGATAGGATCAGAACGAATCGCGTATACGTCTTGAGCATATTCATCGCTCACGACTGTCTGTCAATTCGAAGCAGGAGCAAAATCTCGGACAGAATGGCTAGGCCAGTTCCTGCAACGATATAGGTTCTATCTTGCGATAAGCTTGAGAAGGATCGAGAAGTCTGCGATCAACAGTCAACAAATCCTTCTCAACTGATATCCCAAACACTTTCGCGTTCTCTTCCAGATATGGTCGAATCAGCTCCCAATCCTTTAGAGTGAAATCTGCCAATCGCCCCCCATTAAGCTGATCGCTCGAAACTTTCCGATGTGGGTCCCGAATGAATATGGCTCCACCGGAAGCAAGGGAGAACAGGTTGCCTCCAGGATACGGATATTCCTGTTCAATGAACCTCCCGTCAAAGGATGGTTTCAAACCATTGACGACGACAAACCCGCCCCCATTGTATGGATCGCCCGCCATGAAGGACTCTGCGAGATAGTCGAGACAGGTCCCGTTAATCACAACTCTCGGCCTACCAACCGCGTTGATCAACGGGCGTCCCGCCGCGTTACCTAGAACGTAAACGTCGCCTCCCTTCGCCGCGTACATGAACGCTTGGCCCACATCACCATGAACCACCAGCTTCCCAAACTTCAGAATCTGCCCAGCCTGATCTTGAGCGGCACCGTGAATTGTCAACTCGCAACCATCAATACCTGACGCGACATAATCCCCCACATCTCCGTAGCAATCAATCTTCAAGCTGTTCGTTCGAGGTCCCAGACCACTTCCGATGAACCGATGACCTCGAAGATTGTACAACAAAATATTCTCCCAGCCCTGATTATGGGCGTCGACCACGAACCTAGCAGCGCTCTCGTCCCCATCAACGGGAAATTCGAGTGCGTCTACGACCAGCACCTGCGATTCCAGTCCCGGATGTGCTAGTCTGGACCTGTTTCTCCAGTCCAGCCGAGTGTAAACATCGTAGTTTGAAACTGGGACGGACGAGAAGACCTCATTCAAAGCCTCGTGATACAGCTGCAGTAGTGAGCTGCGCTTCTTGTAGCCTGTATCATAGATTCTGTCGAAAAGCAGGGAGAGGGATTGTATCGCGAATCGTCTCGACTCTTGTCCCTTTAGCGCGAGCCTCTTCAACTCCTCAAGAATCTCTCCAGCATACTGGAAGCCGGCATCCCTCAAAGCGGGACGAACATACTCGTAGAATCCCAACGGGTCTTGAGCCTGCGAACCCTTCCTCGGCATTTGCAGTGCAACGCTAACGTTCAGAGCGAGGTCAGTTCGAGGTCCATGTAGCCAATCCTGTTCTGGAAGAGTAATCGCTCGTCCAAACTTGTCTGCACACTCCAGTTCCTTCCCATGGTCTCCATCTCTTACAGTGAAGAGGAAGGCTCCGCCATCCGTATGGCTACCTCCACGAGCGTTCCAGTAAGAATCAGCAAACCTGCTCGGAATCCTACCATCCTCCTGCAATCGTCCCAGCACAGCGTTGATTGCCTGTCTCTCAGATGCGATGATCCCAATCTTGACTGGACCCTCTTGCAACGCGAAGACCTGGGGACGCAGCATCGACGTGTCAGTAATCCCAAGCAACTGCCAAGCATTCTTCTCGACGTCGTTCCTGGCCACGATGAAGAACCATGGACCGTCCGGAGACCCGTGAATGTGAGAAGTCTGAATCAGACCATAGATCTCTTTCTTCTGCTCGGGAAGCATTTCGAAGTCCCGCTCGGTCGTCGGCGCTAGAGCTTCGATCAAGTATTCCAGCGGATACTTGTAGATGCGGCTGACCAGGTCAAACAGTAGAACGGACACTTCGGTATCGGTCAAGAATAGCGGGTGGATGTTCCGCTGCGCCAGATACTCCACTATCGAATGATAGTTCGCGAAGTCGCCGTTGTGGACGAGCGCCTCGTGCAGTCCGACGAAGGGATGCGCGCCGCCGGGATGCCAGACCCGGCCCTTCGTCGGATAACGGTGGTGGCCAATCCAGACGTGAGCCTTGAAATCCTCCAGCCGGTAATACTTTACAACGTCATCTCCGTATCCGACGAGTTTGAGAACAATCAGGTTCTTGCCGTGAGAGACAACGAACGCCTTCTTCTCTCCAAGTGATGAGTAGTATTGATGGTCGAGCAGGTAGCTGTTCTGGTAGACGAACTCGTCTTCCAACTCGTTCCTCTTCATACTACTGAGGTTGCACTTCTTCGCGAAATCGTCTAGAACCTCGGCCTTGACGCGCACAAAGTACCTGTAGACCTCTGGTGGCTCTACTTCGAGACCAGAAATCGATCGATAATCATCGACCGCTTCAACCTTCGACTCGTGGTCGACCAAGAAGAAAGGCCGAATGCGCTCGTCTTCGACCTGCTTCCTAGAAGACTGGTCTAGGTAGGCCACTTGGAGAATGTAGTCTTCACGCAGAATCTTCTCGGTGACCCCTAGCTGTTCAGGGACCAGTCCGAGGGCAGCGATGCCGCCTCCCTTGCCATTGCCCCTGTTCCTCATTTGGACAAGTGATTGTAGGAGATATTTTCCCTCCAGTGGGATATTGCAAGCTAGCCCCACAACACCGCAACCTCCCTCTGCACCTTGTTTCACGAATGGTGAGTCGGGAGTTGGAAGTCTCTTTCGAGAATCGATTATCGATTGGCCCGTCAAAGCAATCTCACTTGTATCGCACGAGTAGGTCCTTCCTACCCCTGAGCTCTCGGACGCTTGCAAGTCCAAACTCTGCGAGGATTATTCGCAGGCGCTTCGACCATGCGTTGAACAGGTTTACGATCCTCTTCTCGCCCCACGCTGGATCTATAAACTGGGAAAGTTCCGGATCTGTTGTTGTTATCCCAACTTGGCAGCCGCGTCCCCGTTCGCAATTCCCACAGTGGGTGCATCCGACTGCCACCGCTTCAGCTGTGGCGACGACACATCCATCGGCTCCCAGCGCAATCGCCTTTGCCACATCGTCGGCCGTCCTAATACCACCGCTCGCTATGAGCGTGATCTTGTCACGGACCCCTTCGGACACGAGATATTCGTGGACCTTCGGAATAGCGTACTCGACCGGCATCGCGATGTTCTTCTTCGCGATCTCCGGCGCAGCCCCGGTCCCGCCGTAGCCGCCGTCGATGTGGATGATATTGGCGCCTGCGTAGTAGCTCCCAATAGCTACCATGTCGACATCTGTCGGAGTCGATACTTTGACAGAGATCAGCGCGCGAGGGTTGACTGTCTTTATCCAGTCAACATGCTTCTTGTGATCCTCTACAGAGTAAACGCTGTGAAATGGGAATGGTGAGTAGAGGCTGGTGAACATGGACGACTCGCGCATCTTCGCGACCTCTGACGTCACCTTGTCAGCGAGCAGGTGTCCGCCCAGTCCAGGTTTTGCGCCCTGTGCATACTTGAATTCGACAATCGGCGCATACTGGATCGTTTCTTCTCGGACACCAAACATGCCTGTTGCGACCTGCGTTATCACGTGGTCCCGGTAAGGCACAATCTGATCCGGGTATCCTCCCTCCCCGGTTGAAGTGTAGGTTTCGAGCTTCTTGGCGGCTCTGGCCCGTGCAATCATAAAGTTGAGGCTTATCGAGCCGAAGGACATTCCGCCACCGTAGATCGGCAGCGGAATCTCGATCTTCTTACCCTCACCGCGTTTGTTCAATGAGATTGAAAGATCAACCTGATCCTCGTCCACCTTCGCGACTCCATCGTGGCTCTTCCATCCGAGCACGTCAAAGCCGCCTCCAGAATTCCCAGTCTTGTATTCTAGCCCGTTCATGGGAAGTTCTCCTGTCAACGCCTGTTCATAGGTGGCGAGGATGAGCTCTCCAGTCCAGCGCTTGTTGCCTAGTCCTGCAGGCAATCCATGTTTCAGAGTTGGAAGAACTTCTAGGCCGTGGTGAATCCTTTCGGTATGCTTCTCGACGATGAGTTCTAGGCTGCCCATGCTATCCCCTTGAACGATTGTTCCCGTAGCTCTGAGTCCATCATTGACCGGCCGATGTCTCCGCGCAGTCGTCGGACGTCGCGCATGCCCATGGCGCTGAGAATCTCGATCAGCTGATCATGCCAGACGCTCATTAGATTCACCAAGCGTTGAGTGCCCCAGGCGGGATCAATCTTGCGCGGTTTCAATCCGCAATTTTCCCTGTTCTGAGTCTCGCCGTGGAACTCTGACTGTAACGCGACCGGTACGGTCGTGTCTATGCCGACGAGGTCTGCACCACAAATGATGGCTTTCGGCACGTGCTCTGCGAGAGTTATTCCTCCGCTCGCGATGATCGTGATCTGATCCCTGACGCCTTCTCGGACAAGCTGTTGATGCGTGTCCTTGAGAGCAGCCGAGATGTGTCTGGGTTCTTTGGAATAGTCCCACCCGTGATAGTCAGCGTACAAATGAACCCCGTGCACTCCTCGGTGAACAAGCTCGCTCACCATACTCGAAGTGTCTTCTTTGAGGGGCAATCTGCCGATCAGAATCGTCGAACCAAAATCGCTCAGCAGCTTATCGAGTAATCCCTGTTCTTGAGCATCGAATTCTAGAATCCTCGGAGTCTGTTTGTATTCGCCGATTTGTTTCTCGTCAACGATAGGCAGATTCGCCTGAGAATGGTCGCCCTTGCCTGTTACTCGTAGCGTGCCGACCTGTTCCGCTGCACGGTCGACCGCGATGCTAACATCGTCGCTTTCTGTCCCTGCGGGCAGTTCGTCGAGAATTATGGGGACTGGTACCTCTAAGGTCGTCGGGGTATGATCGAGCTTTTCGAAGTTCACATGGACTGGTTTTCGTCCGATATCGACGCTCGTCGAGATGTACTCTCTACCATAGACCCCGTCCCTGGTGGGACGAACGATCTCTGACATGTCCGTCCAGATCCCGTCAAACCCTTCCCCGCCGAACGCGCCCTTGTAGCCCATCCCCTTGACAGGAATCTTCCCGGTCGCGGCCTCGTTCCATATAGTGTAGACCATTTCAGGCGTCCAGAACGAATCGCCAAGTCTCTTGTATTCGTCAGAGGGCTTGACTCTCATGATGTGGGGATATTCTTGGACGCACCTCATGCAGCCTACGCATTTTTGCTTGATCGGTTTGAATCCCCCAAAGCGGCCACCGAAGACTCCGTAGATGCAAGGCCTACTGAGAACCACTTCTTTCTTGAACTTATACTCGAAGGCTTCGTGCAACAGCATGCCTGCGAGCCGGACCTTGCGGGCGCTGACATCGAACTTGTTGGGAATGGGATATGCGTGAGGGGCAGGTTTCGATTCTATCTTGAAACGCCGGTACCCTGTTTCTTGCAATCCTGCTCCTCGAGAATGCCTATACGGACACTCAGTTTGAGAGGGTCTGAAACATCAGATTTAAGCTGTTTCTACTTGAAACTGGACGATTGTCCATGACAAACGGCCGAGCGCAGGTTACTTTATTGTGATGGTGCTGGGGTCCTTGTCCAGTTTGGGATAGTGCATGTCCATCTTCTCCATCGCCTTTACGATGATCCGTGATACGACTAGGTCCCGGTACCATTTGTGATCCGACGGTATAAGATACCAAGGCGCCCACTTGGTGCTGGTCTGGGACAGCATGTCCTGGTAGGCATTCATGTATTCGTCCCAGAATTTTCGTTCTGGAAGATCGTTGATGCTGAACTTCCATTCCTTCGTCGGATCGTCAAGCCTGGCCTGCAGCCGTTTCTTCTGTTCATCTTTGCTGATGTGTAGGTAGAACTTCAGAATCACTGTTCCATCGTCCGAGAGCAACCTCTCAAAGTCGTTGATCTCCTTGTAACGGCGCTGCCAGACACCTGTCTCGACCATCTTGTGGACTCTCTCGACTAGGACCCCCTCGTAGTGGCTGCGGTTGAAAATCATCATCTCTCCCTTTCCCGGTGTCTGCTTGTGGATCCGCCAGAGAAAATCATGATCCAGCTCCTCCGGCGTTGGAATACCAAAGTGGCCGACCTGGACCCCTTGAGGGTTGACCCCGAGAAAGACGCGGTGAATGACTCCGTCCTTGCCCGCCGAGTCCATCCCCTGAAGAACCACTAGGACCTTACGCTTGTGCTCCGCATAGAGCATCTCCTGAAGCCCTCGGAGCTGCTCGTTGAGTTTCTCTGATTCTTTCTGTTCGTCAGCGTCTTTGCCTTCGAAGCCGGAGGTGTCGCTGGGATCATACTTGTCCAGGTTGACCTTAGTCCCTGGATCAATCTTGTGTCGGCCAGTATGGAGATCTTTCGTCAAGACCAGACTCTCTTCCTTTCAGATCTGCTTGAGGCGAAGAATCATCTAGATAAGCTTCGCAGCCCAGAAGATCATCAGTTGTCTTTAGATGGTCAGGACTTGCTCGACTCTTCGATGAGCCCCGCTGGAAGCCCGCTGAGGGCGTCCTCAGCCACCATTCCCACTGGTTCCTGTGCTTTGATCAGCACCTGGTCCTCGGTCTCAGTGATCACGCACGGCATCTTGAGCAACTCGCAAATTGTCCTCGCATACTCGGCATAGTATGCTGACGCGCGACGGCCCATCTCATGACGCACCACCACCGTATGGGAGCGGCCCTCCTTTGAGTGTTCGAAGACAAAGACTCCGCTGTACTTGGCCAGTATGTTTCCGAAGACTCGAAGAACATTTTCCAGATTGAATACTCCAAAGAATGAGATGACGAAAGTGGGCGCTTCCTCGAGGGCGTTTTTCCTGCCAAGATCTCTAGATTTTTCCTCGGACAAGTTGTCGTAAAGTTCTCGCATAAGCCTCTTCCCAATGACAGCCATTCCCAGATTTCGGTAGATGGCTCCCCACTCCGCATACTCGCGGAGTCCCCTATTTGCTGCGTGGTTGAGTGAAAGATCTTCTCTGCTGGATAATTTTTCGAGACGCTCCCTCACATCATCATCGAGTCGAATGGCAAGGCGAGCTTTGGATTTTCTTGGGAAGGGAACTCACAACGTCGCAAGTACCAATCGTAGCCAAGTATTTACGAGTTGATGGCCGCGAGCTATCTGTGGTCTTCTCGAGATCAAGCAATCAGCCCAAGATAGCCACAGTGGGAAGGATTCCATGCTGACTCTGGGCTATTGACTGGTAATGTGATAGTACTGTGGACGGGTTTCCCGGGTTTCGATTCGCTTAATCTTCAATCTAGCGTTCGGCCATTATGGCGAGACGGAGAGTCGGCCAGGGTCTGATATGAGATACATACTGACCGTCGACTTTGAGGACGATATCGACATTGACAGCTTCCTCAGATTCGTCGCCTACCACAGCAAGCGCTTGAAATGTACGAGCAAGGACGTGTTCATTCGTCTCGCTCACGAGTGGGAAAAACAGCTGGTGAGCACACATGAGCCAACAAGCTCAAATGGATCAAAGAAAGAGAAGAAGAAAACACTCAAAGAGACTAACGAGTAGCCGCTTCAAGATCCGAGTGCGCTACAAGTACCACTACTACCGGTGGATCCAGACACAAGACTACGGCAGCTTCAAGGAGATGTACGAGAAGTACAAGGACAAAGGCTTCACCTGGTGGTGTGCCGATTTGCCCCCGGAGTTCTCAAGCCAGGATGGAACATGGACCGGATACCGGCTCGACGGAGATAAGACGCACACTGCGTCAACGCTCAAAAGGTACGGGCGTCACAAATGCTGGGTAGACCCTCAATACAAATTTGAGGGCAAACCTGTGATGCTGGTGTACAACGCGGCTCCTAGTTATTTGACCTGAGCCCATCGTAGATTATTTTCTTCAGACCGACTTGCTTTTCTTTTCGACCGTTTCTACTGGATGCTACTGGTGACTGTCAGATGTGACTACGAAAAGTGCGCTACTCTTAAAAGAAAGTTTGACTGCAAAAGGTAGCGTTTGTGTGAGTCAAACCGTGAGTTTAACGAACGACCCCGGAACGTGATCTTGCTTGGAGTCTGAGACAATCGACAAAACTTCTCTCTGGCATAACCGAAATTTCGTCAGCCTCTGGACGTCGGAGACAATCTCCCAGTTCGGAAGCCAGTTCACCGGGCTAGCTCTCCCACTTACAGCTGTCATCATTCTAGGCGCGACTGCGGCAGAACTCGGCATCCTGGGTTTCGCGGCTACGGTCCCATGGCTCCTCTTCGGTCTGCTGGTCGGAGTGTACGTCGACCGTCATCACAAGAAGAGGATAATGGTCACTTCGAACATTCTCCGAGGCTCTCTGCTAGCCCTCATCCCAATAGCTGCAGTCCTAGGACTCATTACGAGACTGGGGATTCCGTTCCTCTACGGACTAACCTTCCTGATCGGCTTTCTCCAAGTATTCTATGATGTCACCTACCAGTCATACCTCCCATCTCTCATCAGGAGAAACGAGCTAGTCGAGGGAAACAGCAAGCTTCAGGCAAGCGCCTCAACGGCTCAAGTTTCCGGGCCGACAATCGCCGGCATAGTGATCAGTATTCTCACAGCCCCGATCACTATCGCAATCGACGCTTGTTCATTCTTCGCTTCCGCACTCTCACTCAGCAGAATAGAACACGAAGAAGAGATCGACGAGACGATCACAAGACCGTCAGTACGCTCGGACATCAGGGAGGGGTTGCACGTTGTCCTCAATGACTCTCGCCTGCGAATGATCGCGGGCTGCACGGGCACTTCCAACTTTTTCAGCACAGCATTCCAAACAATTATTCCGCTCTACTTCATTCTTCAAGCACCGGACGGTCTCGGAGTCTCTAAGTTGTTAGTAGGCGTGACACTGGGAATCATCTTCAGTATCGGAAGCATCGGCGCACTTGTCGGAGTCGCAATAGCCACTCGAACCGCGACCCGCATAGGCGTGGGCCCGGCAATCGTGATAAGTGCCCTCATATTCGGCGCAGGCGGGCTCCCCTATTATCTCTCCGGATCTCTAGTCACGAATCCCTTGCTCTCGGTCGCGGGTCTGAATATCAACTGGAACGTCCTAGCCCTCATGGCCGGAAATTTTGTAATCTCGATCGGAGTCGTCGTCTACAACATCAACCAGGTAAGCCTCCGACAATCTATAGTGCCGATCCGACTCCAGGGACGGATGAACGCGACAATGCGATTCCTAGTCTGGGGAACGATCCCACTTGGGGCGCTGGCTGGGGGCCTCCTCGGAACATTCCTAGGACTCCGAACCGCAGTAGGCATAACCATCCTCGGAGTCTCCCTCTCGTTTCTCTGGGTCCTCCTTTCCCCAGTCCGCTCGCTCAGGACCATTCCTGAGCCATTGGAATAGTGCCGATCGACCTTAGTTTGTAGCTGCGTAGCAGTCCATTATCGTCGCGATGTACCGGATTCCATTCAGGAAGTTGTCCACCGTGGTCCATTCGTTCGGCGCGTGGGCATGACTGAACGCGGAGGGCGGTCCGCTTCCCGTCCAAATAGAATCCAGCCCGAGATGCTTCGTGAAGAGATAGTCGGGACCTGAGGCCGGGTTTCTCGGCATCACCATGGGCGCGCGCCCATAGACCATTCTTCCCGCCTTGTCTGCGGCTTTCGCGATCGGCGCTGAAGGCCTGGTGGTTGAAGGTTCGACAAGACCTAGAGCTTTGACCTGGATGTCGTCGAATCCGTGGGTGTGCAGGTGC
>JAJPJY010000122.1 GCA_021323995.1 bacterium
ACATCTTTGATGTTGAGCTATCGTTCAGATATTGCTCAGACACGAGAACGAAACTGTTGATCCATGAGCCTGTTAACGCCCTTCAGTTGAAGGGTATTAGTAGTCTCGTGATTTAGGCGTAGAGTGGTTTGCAGGTCTCATAGATAGCGTTGGCTATCCACAAATCAGAAAACGACCCTTACGTTGCAATAGGGGTCTTTTTTGGCTAAGTTAAAAAGTAAGACACGTAGTGATTCAGTGCAAGATACTGGATTGTGGCACATTACATACAAGTTTCCTTTCTCTCTATCAACGGACCCGATTAAGTTTGATGACCCAGATTTTGATAGGAATCTGGTTAGAACAGAGCTTTTCGGACGTGTGGATGATGTCGTTAACAAGATTGATGCGCAGCAAGGTAAGTTTTGGATAGTTAGTCCAGAGTCTGGATACGGCAAGTCAACCGTTCTCTTTTACTGCGCACGTGTGTTGCTTTCAAAACTCGACCACACCCGAGCCTTGCCATTTCTTGTGAGGCTGACGCCGGCAGAAGACCAAAAGGATATCATGCGAATAATGCAAAGAGAGATCATTCTATGGTTTCTCTCCATTAACAAATTGTTGAAGGAATTTGCCCCGTTATGGCAAGACCGAGCGTCTTTTGATCAGTTCAGCTCAGCCCTGAATCGTTACAGTGAAACGGTGAACAAACTGAGAACTCAAGCGTTTATGGCTTCAGACAGGGAGACCGAACTCGCTTTCGTCAACGTCATGCAGATACTTGACAATCTCAGAAGTATTGGAACTTTCTCAAAGTATGTGCTACTCATCGACGAACTGGACAAGTTAGATGATATCGAACTAGAGTTCTTTTTTGGCAAAGGTCAAGCAGTCTTTGAAAGGCTACACCAGCATTCATTCGTTTGTATCTTCAGCGGACACAAATCATGGGTTGACAAATTGCATTCTGGATCTGAGTACACATATTACCACGGCGAAATTCTGGAGGCAAAGCCTCTCTCGGACCCTGCAGAAGTATCAGAGCTCGTTGAATCTCGACTGGAGAGTCGTCCTCTCTATATGAAACACCAGGACATTCCTTGGTCTGCGGAAGGTTATGATCAGCTTCGCAAAGTTTCTAGAGGTATTCCTAGGAGAGTGATCAAGCAAACCACCGAAGTTATGAATTACGCAGCTGATCAGCGGGTGGCGGAGATCAATTCCAGAATCGTTAAAGATGCAATGTCAAAGGGGCAGTTTCCGAAGATCTCAGAATATTTGAGCACCAGGCAAGAACTCTATTCTCAGTTGCAGAAGGCTTCTAGCGAAGGCTCTTTTGAGCTACTCCCTGTTTTCTACAAGGCGTACTCTCTTCGGATAGAGAAAGACCTTGATCTAGATCTCCTAAAACGTACGCGAATCATGGGGACCGAAACAGACAATGAGGCGTGGGCAAAAAAGATTGGCCATTTGACACGTCTAGGCCTAATAGACGCCGATGTCAATTTCAGAGTTCTGGGCAAAGAAGTTGCAGAGTTTTTCAAATTTCTCGATATGCTTGAGGTGAATTATGCCCTGGTCCCCGAGATACTCAGGGATCTGAAGGTCAGCCCCGCTCCTCCAAAGGAGGGCGAGCCCGACTTTCTTGCTGCACTAAAGAGGTGCTTCGAGACAAGCTCAGGTTGGGTATCGGAGGATGAAATCTTCAATCGTTTTCTTGACAGCACGTCAATAAACAATTACTTTGTTCAGCGGTATCCGAACACGTTTTCGGAGGAGGCAAGGATCAAGTTTGAACAGCTCTTGCCGAGCTATCTTTTCAGAGAACCTAACCTTCTTGTGATTGGGAGGGATTTTAGGAGGATCGAAGCGAACGACCAGCGTGACACTCTGCAATGGCTACTTGAACTCTCGAGAGACAAGCTACTCGTGGGCACACTGATCGAGGTTCTGGAGCACAGGACTCTTCCCAACTCGGATAGAGTGCTAGGCTACCTGTCACTACTTATGGGGTTTCTAGCTCAGAACAAGAATCAGAATTTTACGGATGCCTTGATGAGAGATCCTTTGCAGAGAATGAAATTCATGGATTCAGTTCGGATGCCCAGACAAGTGGGTGAGAGGATAGAATTTTTCATGAAAGAAGTAGGCGAACCTTCGAGTCCAAGCTTGGTCAAAGAATTGCTCGCTACTATTACGAGGAATGTTTGCGATCTCGCATCAGAGATTCAGCAGATTCCCATCTTCAGTGAAAGGCCATTCGCCAATTATCTTGCTGTTCGAAAACTCTTCGCTTCTCTGACTGGACACGTTTCAATTCTCGACAGGGACATTGATGAAAAAGGATTTCAGTTCTTGTATGGCATAGACCGATCGAGGGTAAAGACAGTCAGAATTCTCGCAGGGGGTGCCCGGGAAGGCAAGGATTTCAATACTGGCGGGAGGGCCTTCATCTCGGAGCTGAAAAGATCTGGGCTAGACGTAGAAATCAGAATTAGCGAAAAAGAATTATCGACCGAAACCCATGGAAGACTCATAGTTGATGACAGAAACGCATGGTGGTCGCCTCCTCTGAACATAATCTACAAGAAATTTGACGAGATAAAGGAGACACAAAGAGAAAGAGCACTAACAACTTTCGATCGCCTTTGGAAAACGTCTAGAGTGTTTGAGTAGCCAGAACGACTTCTAGTCTGGCAATGGATAGGAAATGGTAATCGAAGTGGACGAACTTGCCCAGTCACTGTTTTGGATGTGAATTGTAGCTTCAGTTTAAGGTTCGTGATGGGATGAGCTTGTAGAGTTGTTGGATGGCGCTCTAGTCTTGGTTGCCTGTTCGGCCTAGTTCGTACTTGTCCATGAGACCCTTCGCTTTCACTGCGAGTTCGTTCCAGTTCCATCTTGTGACGCTCATTCGGCAGAGGTCGACTTTCCAGTTTCCTTGTCTGTTTTGCCAGCGGTAGAGTCTGAGGTCTTTTCTGTTGTTGGCTTCTACGGCGACTAGGGCGACGATGAGGTTGTTGCTGCGGTAGATGTCGTATCCGTCTAGGACCTTGAAATGCTCGGAGACAGGATATTTCGAGTCGGTTTGTTTCGGTGCGGTCTGTTCTTGGGCTGTCTGTCCGCTCAACGTCGTTCAGACGCCAAATTGATGATGGGTTCGTATAAGTTTTCAGGACCGCGAGTAACGGTTACGTGTCTAGATAGCAACGGGGCGAAAACACCTATTTCTACTACAGAGCCGAGAACGGTTTGCTATGGCAAGACCTAGCTGGGATGATTATTTCATCGAGCTTGCGAGGGCCGCTGCGTCTCGTTCTACCTGCGACCGTGGCAGAAGCGGTTGCGTCATCGTCAAGGACAAGCGGATCCTGAGCACCGGATACGTAGGGTCCCCGCCTGGTATGCCCCATTGCGACGAGGCTGGTCATCTGCTGAGAAAGGTGACGGATGAAGACGGTACGGTCAGGGAGCATTGTATGCGAACCATTCATGCCGAACAGAATGCCATAATCCAAGCCGCAAAATTTGGCACAGCGCTCGAGGGAGGAGTCGTCTATTGTAAAATGGAGCCGTGTAGGACTTGTGCGATGAGCATAGTGGCATCTGGACTCAAACGGGTTGTCTGTGAGAAACGTTACCATGCCGGTCAGGATTCTAGAGAGATCTTCGAAAAGTGCGGAGTTGAATTGAGGGTTATCAGAGACGAAGTTGAGAAGTACGACGACAGCTGACTCGTCAATCGTTAACGCTTAAGGGCGAGCAGGCCCGATTGTAGAAGACGGGGGTCTAGGTTTTGGCCGTGACTTGTAGTTTCAGATTCGAGACGAGGACTGAGGATCAAGTCGTCGAGTTGATGGATGAGCATCGTCATACTGCGATGGTCTGTAGGGACTGTCTAGTTCTATTGACTGTTCATCGTCGTGTTCATCATATGAAAGTAGAGAATGTGATAGCCGAGATGGCTGAGCCCAAGCTCCTCGTGGCTGAAGTGTGAAGCATCGGGAAAGTTTCTAGACGACCAATTTTTCCTTTAGCGTCGATTGCGCGATCAGGTTCCTTGATCAAAAGATCATTGAAATGACGGAAAAACAGGGTGGGACCAGTGTTAGAAGATGGATCTCGCTGGAAAGCTTGAGAAGACGTTCAACATACCAAGACTCGCATTAGCGTTCCTTGCAATAGTATTCGGAATCATAGTCCTCGTCGTCCCATACATGCTCAACATAATCGTGGCGCTCTTCCTCATTGTCTGGGGAGTTATGGAGGCGTTGAGGGCGACGGGCAAAACCAGTAAAGTGTGAGTTTAGCTTTTGTGGACGACCTCGATGTCGTGGCCGTCAGGATCATACACCCAGGTCGCATAGTAGCCCGGATAATATTCGAGCCGAGCTTGAGGCGCGCTTTTGCTCTTGCCCCCGGCGTCCAAGGCTGCTTTGTAGAATGCGTCTACCTCGGCATGGTTCTTCGCTACGAATCCGACATGTACTGCTTTGGGATCGGGTCTTCCTTCTTTGATCCAGAAGAACGCTTTCTCGCCGTCGCCAAACCCCTTCAGGTCAGGATGTCCCTCCTGGCCCTCGTAGTCTGTAAAGTTCGTGATCCCTAGCGGCTTCAGGGCCTTCCGGTAGAATGCAACTGAGCGTTTGAAATCGCTGACAGTGAGAATAACGTGATCTATCATGAATTGTCCTCTTTTCCAGGTCGAGTTGTTGTGTATATTTGAGAGTGCTTAAAATTGATAACTGAGATGATTAGCTGGCCAGCGAACCACGTCTCCACGTGGATGTCAGTAAGAGCTGAGTAGGGATGGCAAGAGAAACATGGGTACACACTTGTCCCATTCACGGCGAAGAAATATGCTTGGCGGAAAGGATATCGGCGGAACAGGTTCACATGTGCCGCTTAGGGCCCGCAGAGACGCACTTCTGGAAAGGCACCTCAAGAAAAGTCGAAGAGCAGGATCAACATAGTTCTCTAAGAGCGGGACAGAGAAAATAGTATTCTCGGTTAGACAGTAGTTAGTTGTTAGTGCGATAGGTCGGGGACTGTTCTGAAGTAGCCATGGTTTCCCGATTCGCGACGGCCCGGACAGTGCTCTGTGTGCTCGGAGTAGTGGGTGTCGCAGAGATTCGCTTTGCACGTTTTACAGACGCCAGCAATGGGGCGCGGCTCTTTACAATCCATGCAGTACTTCATCAAGACATGCCGAGATGCGAGTCTCTACTGGGTTTCCAACATAATAGCGTCGTGGATACACGTGAACACAGATGAATCCTGTACGACTATCCCTACGACTGTTCTGCATCGTGCATGATCCGTGATTTGATGCAAAGTTTGAAATCGACTTTGTCAAGGGTCCGCTTCCAACATGCAAGTAATGACTGTGGTCGAGGGAAAAGTTCCGAAAGTGAAGACTCGTGAGTTCTTGACAATGTATGAGTCAGTGAGGGATCAGGCTAAGCCACCGGGCTGGAAAAGGTCGATGCTCCTCCGTGATACAAGCGAGGAGGGCTTGTACCGGATATCCACTCTCTGGGATAGTAGAGAAGCACTCGAACAGATGAGAAGGAATACTTCAGTCCCGTTCGCGGTCCAGATCTTTCGAACCCACGGTGCTGAGCCCAACGTGCGAGTCTTCGAAGTACCTTTCGCATTCGAAGCCTGATCTAGAAAAGGGCGTTAGCGAAACAGATTGTGCCTGTCGGACGGAATCAGTCTCAGCTCGATACGGGCCACTGGCCGGCTCCCTGCTCCCAGTTTCACCACTCCCGCGAAAGGCGTCGCCCATCTTCAAACTGTAGATTCCGTGGACGCGACCATCCTCGTCGACAATACTATCGATATCCTTCTCTCCTCCACGCCTAACGTGACTCGTGCACCTTTGACTTGGGACTGGTCAAAGAGGCCACAGTTGATAGCGGAACACGGCTACTCTCTCCTCCTCAGCGTCCAGAAGAAAGGCAATGTCAAGACCATTCTCTACGATGCGGGGCTCAGCCCGGACACCATCACACACAACCTATCCGTCCTAGGCATCCAACTAACCGAGCTAGACGCTATCGTCTTGTCTCATGGCCACGCGGACCATCACGGAGGCCTACTCGGCCTAGTCCACAGCCTCGGCAAGAAGAACCTCCCATTGGTCCTGCATCCTGACGCGTGGAAGAATCGGAAAATCAGGTTCCCGTCCGGGGCTGAGATGCACATGCCTCCCCCCGACCGGCGAGCACTCGAAAAGAACGATGTCAAGATCATCGACAGTCGAGCCCCCAGCCTACTCCTCTCCGACCAGGCCTTGGTAACCGGGCAGGTGGAACGGGTCACAGACTATGAGAAAGGATTCCCTCTCCAGTATGAGGAGAAGAACGAGGAGTGGGAGCCTGATCCATGGATCTGGGACGATCAGGGCATCGTCTTCAACGTCAACGGGAAAGGACTGGTCGTCGCCTCAAGCTGCAGCCATTCAGGCGTTGTCAACGTCCTCCAGAACGCCAAGCGACTAACAGGCGTCAACAAGGTCCACGCTTTCATCGGCGGAATGCACCTGACCGGTGGAATCTTCGAAAAGATCATCCCGCAAACAATCCAGGACATCGCAAAGATCAATCCTCAAATCATCATTCCCGGACACTGCACCGGCTGGAGAGCCACTCATCTCATCAGTCGTGAAATGCCCGAGGCTTACGTTCAAGGAAGCACAGGGACACGAATTCACTTCTGACACGACTCTTCTCCAACAAAGGTGCTGGGCAGAGTGTCGAAATGATAAAGGTCAAAGACAACATGGTGACTAACTTCAGAGTCGAGAATTCATAGACGGTGCGAACATGCTTCTCGAAATGACCGACGAGAAGGCGCGACATCTGCTCGTACAGTCCCGCCATCTACACTGGGATTTCCCGACCTCTCAAGGCATTCCGATCATCAAACGCGATCCTGCCAGCCAGTTGGTTGAGAAAGCTGCTCAAGAGAGGGAATCCTATGCGAACGCAGCACGTGTCCTGTTAGAGAAGGGAGACAAAGAGGCTGCTGTCGAGTTGGCCGCTAATGCGTGGCGGCTCTGGATGGTGGCCCGGGACCTCAAGGGCGGACGCGAGTTCCTAGCGTCGGTCCTGGAAAAGGCCGGGAAGAAGCATTCCCGATCACTATCACTCTCATTATACGGTGACTCTCTCTTCGCTCATCTTCAGGGGAAAGTCGAGGAATCTCGTGAGAGAAGCCAGGCAGCGCTTGACGCGGCGCTTGTGGTGAATGATCCTGAGGCGTTGACTCTCGCTTACTTGGGACTGGCCCGGGTGGCTGTCGAGAAAGGCAGCAATGCGGAGGCTGTTCGCTTAGCGCTCAAAGCTCGAGAGTCTGCCCGCGGTTTGGATCCCGCCTTGGGCCAGGCGCCTTTGTACCTCCATGCGCAGTCGACTCGACTCCTTGGCGATTACAACAAGGCTGGGGAACTGTTTGAGAAGAGCCTCAACCTCAACCGAAAGATCAACGATCGGGGGATGGTGGCGGCGGAGCTGCAGAACCTGGGCTTTGTCGAGCTGCACCGGGGAAACTTGGAACATGCGAAGCAGTGTTTCACAGAATTTGAGACGAAGGGATTCTCGGACGATCCTTACTTCAGCGGGATGAACCTGTTCGCTCAGACCTATCTCGTATACTCTGAGAGCGGTGAAAAGGATCGGTCCCACACTTTGTTTCAGCGTGCCTTGGATATTTTCAAGGAGGCCAAGATCACACCGGGTCCCGATGATCAGTTCGAGATCAACTGGATTCAAGGGAAGTTGAAGGGGAACGTTCAGGTGCAAAGGCCAAGAAGAGTTCTTTCGGTATAGACCGCGGGATAGGTCCCTTTACGCCGGATGATGAGATGGCTGATCACGACTAGGGCTTTTTCGGCTCAGGCGTGAGAAGTGTTCTTTAGCTCTCTGATGAGTCCGTTTGCTCTGAGTATCCTCGTTCGTCCCACCTGCTGCATATCAAGTAGGTCTGGATCGCCTGTGACCAGATAGTCTGCTCTTCCCGTGTGTGCGCAGTCAAGGAATTTCTGGTCATTCTTGTCTCGGCATTTGATCTCTGCGTCGTTGATTTTGAGCATGACCTTGGATTTTCCCAGTATGACCTGGAATATTGTGAGGCTCTGCGTGGGCGAGAGGTGGAACTTTGGTCGTGTGAGAGTCTCTCGGAGTTCCTCTAGTGTCTCTAGACTCGCGAGCAGGCCTACCCGGTCTTCTAAGATCAGCTTGAGGACTTGAGCCTCGTTTCCTCTATCGAAGAATATTCCTGAAAGGAGGACGTTTGTATCAACCACTATCTGTGGTTTCAACGAGCGCGTCTAGCTCGTTCTTTCCTGACCGCTCGAATCTCGCGAACGACATCCTCACGGGTAAGACGTAGCTCTCGGATCTTCTTCCTGACCGCGGTCAGGGTCTCCTCGGTTTCCTGGGATGCAAGTCCAACCTTCTTCAAGATGATCGTGTCGCCTTCTCCAAAGACCAGGAGTCTGCTTCCGCCGGTGAGTCCAAGCCGTTCTCGAATGAGCCCAGGAATAACGACTTGGCCCTTACTCGAGACTCTTGTCATCTCTAAGTCCATTTCGATTCGACTAGAATAAGACCCATCTTACTTTTAAGCTATCAGTGACGCATGATACGTTGACCAGTCGTGGCTAGCGTGAAGAGTAAAGTCCGGTTCGGATCTCGGATCTTTCTCGCAGCCAAAGAACCCTTCCAGAGCATCGTCAAGCGCGCACAGTTCTGCGAGAAACATGGGTTCGACAGTGTCCTCTTGGACGACCATCTGCTCTATGGGACAGACGCCGCTAGTGCCCCCGAACCCTTCACCACCCTCGCCGCAATAGCTAGCGGGACTCGCAAGATCCGGGTCGGCATTGCAGTCACGGACCTGGTCAGACGCCACCCAGCCATCATTGCACAGACTCTCGCGACTCTCAGCAGTCAATATCCAAAACGGATCTTCCTTGGGCTTGGCGCCGGGGACCCGATGAACCAGGCACCGTTCGGCTTACCAACCGTTCACCGCTACAGCCGGCTGAGAGAAGGACTCCAAATGATCCGAATGCTCTGGAACAGTAGCATCGACAAGCCCCAGAACTACAAAGGCCAATTCTTCACACTCAACAACGCATACCTGCAGGCGGGCCAAGAAAGACATCCCGTCCCACCGGTCTATCTGGCAGCATTCGGACCCAAGATGCTTAAACTTACAGGCGAAGAGGCGGATGGCTGGCTACCACACTGCCACACACCAGCCACCTACAGGACAGATCTAGATGTAATCAGAGAGTCAGCGCGTCACACGAATCGTGATCTCGGCAAGTTCAGCCCAGCATACTACACGCTCAGTAGCATCTCCAAGAATCGTGCGGAAGCGGACCGGAATGTTCTTGGTCCTGCTCGATACTTCCTCGCATTGATTCCTGAGGCGTTGAAGAAGATTGATCCCGATGCGAATCATCCTGGCCGGATCTGGGAGAAGATGTCGTATCCGAAGGATCAGAGAGAGACGATCCGGAAGATTGCCGCGGATATTCCTGAATCGGACGCTTACAATACTGTTATCCATGGGACCCCGGACGATTGCACCGAACAGGTCGAAGACTATCAGAAGGCTGGCTGCAAGGAGTTCATGCTGACCTTCGTTCCTAAAGGAGGACTATGGTCAACAACTGGATTGCCGGAGCAGATACGACTGTTCTCAGAGAAGGTCATGAGTAACTGGTGAAGATTTGACAAAAACAAACGAGTGCGTTTTTTGTAAGATTGTGAAGATGGAACTTCCCGCACACCTCGTGTTCGAGGACAAAACCGTCATCGCATTTTTGGACATCAAGCCACTAAACCCCGGACATACACTAGTCATACCAAAGAAGCACTATCGCTGGGTCTGGGATATCCCTGAGGTTGGAGAATACTTCGAGTCTGTAAGACACGTCGCAATAGCGCTGCAGAAAGCGATGAAGACGGAAATGATAGTCTCAGGTATTTCCGGCGTTGGCGAAAGCAAATGGATGCACGCTCACACTCATCTGGTCCCCAGATTCCAAGGCGACGGTCACGGCGACTTCGTAAATTCTCGAGATGCCAAGGATATCCCAAACGAAGAGATGAGAGACATAGCAGAGAAGATCCGAGAAAAATGTAGCACTCGTCCTAATGGTGCGACCAGTTAACGGCCTAATGATGACTTTCGAGCCGAAAGGAGGCCTCTGGTCCCCGACAGACTTGCGGTCGCAGATACGACTCTTCTCAAACAAGGTGTTGAGCCGTCGAAAGTTCTTCGGCTAGGTGTCGGTTCTTGGGGAGCTGATTTTCGAGATGAGTGAGACGAACCTGGGATCTTTTCGGAGGCTGTCGATTGATGGGAAGACTGTCAGCCAGCCCATGCTAGCTTCCCCGTTGTGGTAGGCTGTTTCGAGACATTTCATTGCCTCGTCTCTTTCGCCGAGTGAGACGTGCACGCTCGCAATTGCAGCCATCGTCGCGTGTCGCTGTTCAAGCTCTTTCAGAATTTTTCTCGCCTCCTCGTAATTTCCTAGTCCTGCTTCAGCCATTCCCAACGCCATCACTGCTCTCTCTGGACGGGCCTTTGAGAGCGTCACTGCCTTCTTCGCCGAATCACGGCCCTTCGCATAATCTCCTTTGAAGAGGTAGGCTAGCGTGAGAACGAATTGAGGACCGTAAAGGTCCGGGTTGTCTTCAGCGGTTCTGGTCAGCAGGTTGATCGCTTCGTCATATCGGCGAGCGTAGGCTAGGGCTTGTCCTACGGCAATTATTGTCGATGGGGAGAACGGGTCGAGTTCTTCAGCCTTCTTTGCGTGGGCGATCGCCTCGTCGTGATTCTGAAGCCACGTTAGCAGGATGCTGTACCAGAAATGTGCGGTAGAGTAGCTCGGGGTGAGGTTGATGGATTTCTTGTACTCGGTCTCAGCCTCTTTCCAACTTCCTGTGTCCATGTAAATGTAGCCTAGAGTAGTGTGAGCTTCTCCAATCGTCTTATCGATCTCAAGAGCCCGCCCTGCCAGGTACTTGGCCTTTCGATGAGCCTCGTTTGATGTCATGAGGTTTTGGAATGCCATCAGCAGGTAAGTGTCCGCCAGCCCGGCATACGCCTGGGCGTAGCTAGGGTCGGCCTCGATCGCTTTCTCGAAACATTCTCGAGCCTTGCCAAATCCATTTTCGGTTCTCTCGTTCCAGTAATATCGTCCCTTCAAGTAGAGAGTGAAGGCTGATGATTTTTCAGTGCTCTTCTTCTCAAGCCTCTGCTTCTCTTGAGGTTGTAGCTTGACTCGCAGTTCTTCCGCAACCCTAGTTGCAATTTCCTTCTGGACCTCGAAAACATCCTCCATCCGGCGATCATAGTCCTCGGCCCAAAGATGCTCCTCGGTCCCGGAATCTATTAGCTGGACAGTGACGCGCAGCTTATCCCCCATCTTTCGCACACTGCCCTCCAATAGTGTGCCGACGCCTAGTTCTCGTCCGATCTCCCTGATTCCCTTCTCCGATCCTCGATAGCGCAGGACAGACGTTCTAGCTATGACTCGCAGTCCGCTAATCTTAGAGAGGGTAGAGATCGTTTCCTCTGTAAGTCCGTCCGAAATGTATGCATCCGCTAGATTGGGGCTGATGTTCTCGAACGGCAGCACTGCGATTCTCTGCATATCAGCAACATGAGACGCCTCCACGTCCTTCGCTCGGGTCCAAGGCAACTCCATCTTGAACACCTCCAATGGATCAGCCACGTTCTTCAGCGACTTGACTCCGAGGCTGGTAAGCGGCAGCTCGAACTTGTTCCGGACATGATCAAAGACCTGCCGGCTGAGACAAACGCCACCATCTTCTGCCAATGGTTCGATCCTCGACGCTACATTCACCGCATCACCAGAAACGTCACCCTCGGACTCGACAACGTCTCCAAGATGGACCCCGACACGGATATGGAATCTTCGCGGCTCAGGTAGACTGATGTTGAACTCTCTAGTGGCCCTCTGAATATCGTAGGCGCACCTCACCGCGTCTAGAGCGCTTGGGAACTCGATGAAGAACGCGTCACCAATCGTCTTCACTTCTCTCCCATTGTGCTTCACGAGAATCGGTCTCACCAGCTTCCGCTGTTCTTCCAAGATGGCAAGAGAAAGCGATTCGTTTCTTTGGCCCAGGGCCGTATAGCCCACCATGTCGGTGAACATTATCGCTGCGAGTCTGCGGGTGCCTTCTGGCAAGAAGCCCTCGCAAGGTCTGGGTAATGCTCATGATAAAAACCGTTGATGCTGTCCTAGGACGGGGAGGCTCTCTTTCTAGAGTCACCATAGGCCTAGGTGATTAGCTAAGACAGTTCGTGCTGACCTTCGTTCCTCCGAAGGGAGGACTATGGTCAATTAGAAATCTTCTCGAACAGATACGGCTCTTCGTCGGGAGTAATGAAGAGCTAGAATGGATACACACTTGCTTCGGTTTTCTCCTTCATGACGGTGTGGAGTCTATCATTATGATGAAGGTTCAATCTGGGGATACCGGTATTGTTTTATTCTGAGTTGAAGGCGTTTGGCTTTGAAAATATGTTAGAAAAACTACGTAATCCAAAGCTCATTGCAATCCTACCGGTACTATTTGTGGCCCTTGCGGCTCCAATGTTTGCTCCCGCAGCCCACGCGTATGGACAGCCGAACTGGCAGACAGCCTTCTCAGGTACATTCATAACGCCCGGCGGCGGTAACAGCGGATTCTGGGGATGGTGCGCCTTCGCAGGTGGCACGGGCTCCCCCGCAATATCCGGAAACAGCGCGGACTGTGAAATGGACAACTACGCCCCCGGACACCAGTTCCAACTCCACCAATCCATCTCAGGCACAGCCTGGTCCCTCGGACCATGCACCGTCCCGCCCTGCATCAACCCAACTGACTTCTACATAACAGCGGGGACCATGACGTTATCGGGTCCAAGCGCAGCGGGAATAATATCCATTGGCGGCCCACTACTCCTTCAGGCCGGCTGCACAATCAAGGGAGACACGGTCAACTGCCCACTCTCCGTATGGGAAGTCGTTCCGCCCGGATGCGTTCCTGGACAACCGGGACAATGCCTCTACACACCTGACACCGGCATACCTGCCCAAGCGGGTCACTACAATCTCAACTCTCTGATCAACCATCCAGGCGAACTCCAAGTCCAAGTAGTACAACTAGGCTAGAAAAAGTGGGGCACATTAGTGTCCCGCCACCTCTTTTTTCCAGAACGATCACAGCCGAGTACCTATCGACAAAAAACCGCAACCGGCGGGCGAGAAGACCAGGTTCAACAAGCTATTGCTTGTGCCGACCTAAATTGTTGAAGTAAACCAGTCGCAACTCCTCTATCCCAGATACTACTCTTCTCCGACAAGAGTGCTGCGCAGGTGGAATTGGCTATGCTCGGTATTCCCTGTTCAGAATCCTTCAACATTCTGCGGTGAAACGGTTTCAGGCAAGTGTACCACGACTCATAATAATATTTGAAACCCCTCTTTTTTCTGGAAAATGGTAGATTTGCTTGTTCTGCAAGACCGCTCGGTCACTCTAAGGAACAGGATCTGGCTGGACTAGATTGCCAAAGAAGACTCGGAGAGAGGTTTCTTGGGAGAGAGCCCAGCGCGCTATGCAGGCTAGAGTCGCGAAGCTGGGAAAAGCTCGACAGTCGTTCACTCGACTACAATTCATCTCTGGAATATGCCTGCTACTATCCTCCTTCTTCGGAGTCTATCTTCTCGCCACCGACAAGTCGCTATGGATACTGGCAGTCTCACATGCATACGGGTTGCTCGCCATCGTCGGCATCAGCCTCGAGTTCGGTATCCTGAACGTCCTCGGCGTACGACGCGGCTATCTTCTCAGCGTTGCAGGCGCCCTGCTAGGAGTACTGCTGCAGATTGGTGACATTCTCACCGCGCCCCAGTACGGAATGACAATCGCATACTTCGCATCGTACCTGTTCAGTCTCTGGCCATTCGACGCACTGCTAGCTTCTCAGCTGCTTGTCGTCCTCCTAGGACTGTTGAGCCGGGTCCACATCAGGACATTGAAAACTGACTGGAGATACAGTCCAGCGTTCAGCGCGTCCAGGAAAGAATTCTTGAAGGGCATGATGGCCTTCGCAATAGTAGTCGCCCTCGCGTCCACCGTCAGCATTTTCGGCGAGACCAAACAGACACTCCCACCAAATAGTGGGACAGGGACCAACAGTACCGGAACCGGTGGTGGGGGTGGAGGATCAGGCACAGGCGGAGGTGGAGGATCCGGGAGCGGTGGACCCCCACAAGGATCTATAGCGAATCAGAGCCAAGTCCAGCCGGGATCCCCGGTCTATTTCGAATATCCCATCGGCAGCGGTAATCCAAACATTCTGATGCGGAAGACTGACGGCACTCTAATAGCACTGAGCCTATTGTGCACACACGTCTGTTGCCAGCTAACCTACGACTCTACCAATACGCAACTTGACTGTCCCTGCCACTACTCAGTCTTCGACCAGAATGGAAACGTTGTGCAAGGGCCAGCGAATGTACCGTTACCGACGGTACAGATTAGAACCGACAGCAACGGATACATCTTTCCAGTACAGGTGGTCGGGTCCAGCCCGTGCATCAGCTAGTCAGCGATAGTCTGTCCGACGATCTCCACGTGTTACTGTTGGCGCATTCCTTCATGAAACCATTTGACCAGCGTGACCTGGTTCGTGTTTCCATGTTTCTCCGCGGTGACGATGCCCCGCTCGGATAATGCTGCGACTACTCTGTGCGTCTTTAGTCGTGATAGGCCTGCTTCTTTCGTGATGTGTTTTTGGAGGTAGGTGCCTCCGTGAGCGTCCAACACTCTTACCACGCTTATCTCTTCTGGCTTGAGAGTTCTCAGCACCATCGACGCGTTTTCTTTGCCATTGCTGCCTGTCGTGTAGTAGTTCTTCATCTCTGGCAGTACTAGGAAGTAGATGACTCCGACCATGCTTGCGAGAACCGTGCTGAGAAACAAGAGAGAGGAGAATAGCACCAGGAATGGAAAGGTGGCTGGGAAACCATTCGACAGAAGCTGACCGAGCACTACCAATGGCGACTCGGTGGGAGCGAGGATTAGGGCAAGGACGTAGATGGAGACTCCGAGTCCCCCCGCAGCCGATACGAGCATTATCAGAAGGATCTTGAGCTTGTCCAACCTGACGCCTCACCCTCCACCTATTGTTCCTCGCGTTTGCACCGGACGTTCTAGACTGGATCTATTGTTGTGGCTGTGGTGCTGGTTTCCATCTGAGGATCATTATGGATCCGACTATTCCGAGGACGGAGCCGACAATGAAGCCTCCGAAGCCGAAGAAGCTCAGGATGGAAAAGACCAGTATCAGTATTCCCCATGTCTGTCGCTGAGACGGCTTGAAACGGAGCATTATGGCCGATAGCAGAACGATAGTGCCGCAGACTAGGCCAAACACTGAGAGCGCGCCGACGAATCCAGCCGCCAGATTACCCGGGCTACCAGTGTAGCCATGGGGTGGCATGAAATTCGTGTAGTTGAGATGTGGCAGGATCACTATGGAGATGGTCAAGAGGAATACATCGGCCAGTACGATCAGAGCGCCGCCGACTAGAGCCATTATTGAGGGAACGTTCGGATATTCAGTCACTGTTTTTTGTGCCATTTTTCATTTTACCTCCAGCCATACCATGTGTAGCTTGTGGGGAAATACGTTCCATGAAACGATCTTGATACAGGTATCCGATTGGCTGAAACGGTTCTGACACAGTCAGAATAAGATGAGGAAGAAGCCGAGCATGGCGTCACACTAGGGCTTTTTCATTCCGCGTGTAATCCACCAGGTCAATCCTATTGCGGCGGGGATTCCGACAATGATCACGACTAATACCAGAATTGTGACAACGGAACCCACGACATAATCCAGAGTATAGCCAGCGATTGGCGCGTTCCATTTTCCGTCTACCCAGACCTTGATGCAGAACAGGATGAAGAACAGCAGAGACCCTCCGCCGCCGCCTGTAGAGCGTTTGCGTCCGCTCATTTTGAATCGAATCCGCTCCTCAGCGGGCAATCTCTTCCACCACTGCCATCCCAAGACCCCGGCAACAGCTACCGGGACTCCGACTAGCAAGAGCCCCCATAGGATTCCATACACGATGAATGTCAGCAGGTTTGCCATTGTCCAGAGACCCAGAGTTGACGGTACCATGCCGGACGATTGTGCGTTGCTCGCGTACCAGAGGGATACGTAGACGGCATCTGCGAAGGCCAAGACTGCGCCGATCGCGACCAGGACAAGGGCCCTCCAATGCTTTCTCATGACCGCTTTCCAGTCAGAGCTATCCATCGTCATAGTGTCCAGTCTCCTTGGCTTGTCCATTAAAGGACATCCCTGCCAAACATGGTTAATAGTCGTCGAGCCGCCAATCCTCACTCTGCTATGCAGAAGACGAAGAACGAAGTCCCGGTCCCGCAGATGGTCGCTAGTCCTCTGACCCGCGCCGCAATCTTTCTAGTAGTCACCATCAACCCCGGCCCAAAACACTTGAGGACGGTCCAATCATTCTGCGCAGATCTCTCCGCACTTGTCCGATCAGTAGGATTCCGCGTCCTGGACGGAGACCTGTCATGCATAGCGGGCTTCGGTTCTGAGGCGTGGGACCGTGTCTTTGGTAAGCCGCGGCCAAAAGAGCTCCACAAATTCCGTGAGATCCTCTCAGACAAGCGTAACGCACCTTCAACGCCGGGAGACATACTGTTCCATGTTCGAGCCCAGCGAATGGATCTCTGCTTCGAGCTAGCAACACAGATCATGGCCAAGCTTGGACCCGCAGCCACCGCGGTTGACGAGGTGCACGGGTTCCGATATTTTGACAGCCGCGACGAGCTCGGCTTTGTAGATGGGAC
>JAJPJY010000161.1 GCA_021323995.1 bacterium
CCGTTCAAGCGAACCTCCTATTCGGGATGAAGGTGGAGATTCAGGGAATTGCCTATGTTCCGAAGAAATAGCCGCAGAATAACGCTTCACTATAGATCGGGGGGATGCGTCTTGACCTGTACAATCCTGCACGTTGACCTAGACGCTGACCTAAACGATCAGAAAACGGCTCGACTCGCTTATTCTGCATTAATTACGAAAGTCTAAGCGTGGAATGGTTTCAACTGGCTGAACTCCTATTCGAAAAATCTCTGGAGCGCGTTGTCCCGCGACACGGACCATCTCTTTGGAGCAGGACGAGCTTAGAATAAGCTCGGAATCAGTGATCCAGAAGGGCGGGCCCGTAATCCCCTACGTCAGCCCGTTTGCTAAGCGTGAAAGGGCCCCACCGACGATAGGGAACAAGCGTCGATCGACCTAAAACACATTTTTCCTCGCGCCACAAACTGCACTGTTTTGGGCTCGAGAGCCAAACTAGATTGATGTCTAGCCTAGCTGATGTAGCCCGGGGAGGAATGTGACTGGAAGGATTTCAATACCCGCAACAGTGTCTCCTCGGCGGTAATTCGGTTATCATGGTTCTCGTCAAGGGCCGAGGTCCAGAGATGATATACCATTCCAGACTCTTCTGTTGCTTGGAAGAAGCCCAGGTTGTCAAGCGCCTTCGTCAACGGAGCGAGTCTATCAGAGAGTAACGAGAGACCGGCGGTTATCGTCCAGTCCCCGGTCTGATCCAACATTACATGAACGACTCCGTCTGGAAAGGAGAGGGAGATTGCTCCACCGGGCCGTAGTGAGGAGTCGACTAGACTGGTAAGTGACAATGGGTCTGAGAAGACCGGGGCTGGTCTCAATTCTCTCGTTGTCATAGCCTTCGCCCGTTGATAGGACAGAGCTTAACGCTCATGTAACCAGGCCCGAACAAGATCCGGGACCAGAATCCTGGACGTTTATATCGAACAGAACCGTCACAAATGGTTCCCATCAGAAGACCGACAATGTCCATGTACGAT
Organism: bacterium; assembly: GCA_021323995.1. Classification (GTDB taxonomy): domain Archaea; phylum Thermoproteota; class Bathyarchaeia; order 40CM-2-53-6; family 40CM-2-53-6; genus 40CM-2-53-6. Next base: position 1,014 of record JAJPJY010000161.1, read on the forward strand.
CTCGAGGAGGATAGGCTCGTAGCGGAGATAACGGGGAGAGGTGCCCGAAGGTTATTGATCCAGCTCCCCGATGGGCTCAAGAACGAAGGGCCTCGCCTAGCAAGCCTCGTCCGAGAGAAGACAGGTGCTGAAGTCTTCGTCTCAGCCACATCAGCATGGGGTGCTTGTGACCTGTCTCTAGACGCAGCCGCACGCTTGAAAGCAGATCTACTAGTCCATTATGGTCATAACGAGTTTCTCCGAGACGGTTCTAACGGGATCCCGGTCGTCTATATTCCGGCAAAGAGCAGACACGAGATAACACCAGTGGTTGAGAAAGCTCTACCTCTTCTCAACGGGACTCGGATCGGACTTGCAACGGTCGTCCAGCACATTCACACTCTTCCCGAGACCACAAAGTTTCTAGAGGCAAAAGGCTTCAAAGTCGAACTTCCCGGACGCGGGCCATGGGCCCACGAGACGGGCCAGGTTCTCGGCTGTGACTATTTCGGGCTCAAACGGATCGAACCAGAAGTAGACTCGTTTCTCATTGTCGGAAGCTACTTCCACGGACTCGGCGCCGCATTATCAGTCCAGAAACCAACCATCCTCGCCGACCCCTACGATGGAACTGTCAAGCTGCTCGACTCAGACCGATCACGGATCATCCGCCAGCGCTACGCAATGGTCGAGAAGGCGCGACAAGCTAACAAATTCGGAGTCATAGTCTCGACCAAACCTGGACAATCCAACCCGACAATCGCACTTAATATCCAACGCCAACTAGAAGAGAACGGGAAGAAAGCAGTCCTCCTTTACGCGGACGAAATAGTCCCAGACAAGCTCCTAGACTTCACAGACATCGAAGCGTTCGTTGACACGGCGTGCCCCAGACTCGCCCTTGATGATCCAGAGCGATTCTCAAAGCCAATTGTCAGCCGAGACGAGATCATGGTCGTCATCGGTGCTTGGACATGGGAACAGCTCTTGGAGCGCGGCCTAGTCCGCCTCTAAATTGGCAGACAAGACCCGAACCTCGAAACGTCAGCTGGAGATACAATTAGCGAAGCTCAAGACACTCGACACCCCAACTCTCAAGCTCGAACAGTACCCGGTCTCGCCCGAGACCGCAGCCGAACTTCTCTACATGGCAGGCTTTGAACACGTCGATCTGAAGGGACAAGTTATCGATCTTGGGACTGGTACTGGCCGACTTGCGATAGGCGCTGCCCTCATGGGTTCTAAACATGTCGTAGGAGTAGATGTGGACCCAGAAGAACTGGCATTAGCCCGACAGAACGCCAAGACCGCAGGTGTCAAAGTCGAATGGGTCAAATCGGACATCGACAAGCTTAGCGGATCATACGATACTGTAATCATGAACCCGCCCTATGGGACCCGAACCGTCCATGCCGACACAAGGTTTCTAGACAAGGCCTTCCAGCTCGCTCCCGTCACATACTCGATCCACAAGTCCTCTACCAGAGAATATCTGGTCCAATACGTTAAGGAGTCCAATCGAAGAATTGACGAGGCTAGGAGTCTAAGAATGAAAATACCTCATCTCTTCAACTTCCACTCTAGAAAGTGGGGTAATGTCGAAGTAGATCTCTTTAGGATTCTCGGTTAGTCTTATTCTCATCAATACTGGCTCTCTCTGAAGCCTCGACTGTTCCTTCAGCCAGCGCGGAACTGTCCAAGACTGGCGGGTCATTTATCGCAGAGCTTGGCGCAATGCTTGGTAGAGCGGGCCTTAGCTTCGAGATTCGCTTTGTCGGTCGTCCACGAAGTCTAGTTAGTTTTTCAATCCATGCGCTCAGAGCGCCTCGCCTGTTCGACCTGCCAGATCGGGACTTGCCTCGAAACAGGAAATATGTAGCTAGGAATGAGGTGACCGCAAGTATTGCTCCCGTCCACAGATTGATGCCACCAAGAATGGCCGAGAATGTTTGAGTGACGTAGCCTTGAAGATACGCATTGTTAGCGTAGTCCAGATACATTACAACTGCTAGTCCGATTATCGCGAATGTCTCTATTGTCACGGTTAGTTTTGTCTTGAGTGGAATGGGAGGGATCAGTTTCTCTTCTGGTCTGACCGGGACTCGCCGGAGGAAACTTGGTGCCCACCAGTTCAGCCGTTTCATCATCCGCATAATCGAGGGCACGAGGTAAATTCGTGTGAGGGTCGCGTCCAGCAATATAACAAAAAGATAAGCGAGCCCTAGCTGTTGCAACATGGGAATCTGAGAAAGCATGAGCGTGCCATACGCTCCAGCAGTCACGAGGCCCGTGACCGTGATAATCCCACCAGTGCGCTCGACTGCGGTCTCGATCGCCTCATCATCCCTCGCACCGCCGACCACGTATTCGCGGATCCTGGTAACTAGGAAAATATCGTAGTCTAGTCCTAGTCCGACCATTGTGACAAGAAGCATGATCGGCAGAATCCAGATGAGTTCCGTCGTGAAATATGTTTTGAAGAAGTATATTGTCGCCGCCATTGCCCAAGATATGCTCAGTAGTATTGTGAAGATCAATCGTAGAGGAGTAAAAACGGACCCGAGGGCGAGTAGTAGTACGATGAAGACGCCGACAAGAACGAGAGTTGTCAGGTTGATATAATCTGAAGCGCTAGAAGCTGTTAGATCAGAGACGGAGGCTGTTGCGCCTCCAACGTACATCTCAGACGAGGCGAGAAGCGGATTCTCGGCCCTGAGACTAGCAACGTTCTGGCGGATTCGAGCTACTGTGTCGATTGCGGCGTTGGAGTATGGTTCGTTTGAGAGGTCTGCCCAGACCATTGCTGATCTGCTGTCGCTACCAAGGAATGGTTTCATGGTGTTGATCATTGCCTGTTGCTGAGCCGGGTTTAGTTGGGCAAAGTCCGAGAACGCGATGGGGGCACCTGATGGATGTGTGAGCCCGTAGACCTTGGAGACTCCGGGTATTGCCTGGGTCGAGTTTTCAGCATAGGATATGGCGGTCAGTGCTGTGACATTGATCCAGTTTCCCGTCACTAGGACAACCGGGGTCTGGACGATCGTGTATGTTGGGGTGACGGTTCCTGCCCCGAAGCCTTGGCTCATGATATTATAGCCGGTTCTGCTCGGAAGTGATGGTGGGATCTGGCCGATCAGGTCGTGGCTGGTCTGGCTGGATAGAACGGTGCTAGCCGCTGGGATTGAGATGGCGAGTGCGAGGAGGAGGACGAGTTTTGAGTGTTTGGCTGTGAACTGTGCTGCTCGCGTGTAGTAGCTTGGGCCTTTTCCCTTCTTCTTTCTCCAGAGTCCTAGTCCTCTGGGCCAGAAGATGCGGTCGCCGAAGAGCGAGAGCGTGGCTGGAACTAGTGTTAGTGCGACGATTAGGGCGATGCTCATACCGAGCATGACTGCGATGCCGATCGAGCGTAATAGTCCGAAGCTAGCGAAGGCGAGAGTGCCGAAGGCGATGATGACGGTCGCTCCGCTAGTCGCGATGCTCTCTCCAGCCCACGTGACGGCCCTTTCGACCGAGTCTTTCTTTCCCCGGCCCATCTTCCGTTCTTCCGCGTAGCGGCTGATGAGGAAGATGCAATAGTCGGAGCCGGCGCCGAGCATCGAGACCGGGAGAATTATGAGAACGAGATAGTCGACTTTGATCGCGACTGTGCCGACGATATAGACGATTCCGAACGCGATTCCGATCGAGAGCCCTATCGCCACGACCGGGATTAGTGGGGCTACGAGTGAAGCGAAGAAGAATCCGACGATGACGATAATCAGTGTCACAGTTACCGGATCGATTTTCTCGATATCCACCGTAGTCTGCGTCTGAATGTCATAATTGAAAGCGGGCTCGCCGGTCACGTAGACTGTGAGATTCTGGTTGCTGACCGTGTTGGCTGTTGTAACGTCCTGACGGATCTGCGGAATGCTATTCAATGGGTCGGACCCGGTGCTCTTGAAGTCGATAACCATGAGCATCGTATTGTTCTGGGCGGCCACGAACTGGCTGTACACGTCACTGGTCAGTTGTACAGGATATGTGAGAATGTTATAGTTGTAAAGAACATGCTGGGCGTAGCTAAACAGGTCGCTAGCGGTTGCTGAGCTTCCGAGATCGTAAATCTGGCCTATGATCGTCTGCTGAACCGAGTTTGCGTTCGTGGCCCGGTCAACGGTTGATGTGGTGAATGTTCTTATCGCGTTCGCGTCGTTCCAGCAGTTGTTATTGCTGCAGCCTCCACCGTTGCCGGGACTGTAGATGTTGAAGAAACGGGAGGTAGAGAGGAAAAGGCTGAGAGTCTGCGTATCTAATGGGAGGGATTCAACGTAGGGGAGTGTGATGTTATAGTAGGATGGTTGTGTTGTGAGCAGCGGGCTGCCCTTTGTAACGTTCTGTGCTCGGGCGAATGGTGGTGAGCCGAAGACCAGCTGAAACTGGGTGTAGCTCTGTGCAGTGAATGTCTGGTTCCACGATTGATAGAATAGTGTGAGATAGTCTTGTGCGATCCTTTGATATGCGCCGGGTGTTTGGCCTGTTACGGTTGTCCAGGTACTATTGTAGGCTTGTCGGTTGTAGCCGGCTAGTTGTGTCTGGTTAATGGTGGGAGGTGCGCTACTGATTAGCGAGATCCAATTGTTGACGTAGGTGCTAGGGATGCCGTACTCGATATTTGTCGCGAGAATTGTCGCGTTGTATGTGGTGTATAGTTGTAGATGGATTACGCTAGTGTAGGACTGTAGCTGCGTATAGTAGATGTCGTAGATGCTTGTGACATTGTTTATGGTCGTGAGTCTTCCATCATTGTGTAGGGTCCTGTTTAGTGCAAGGGTAAAGTCTCGTACATTGTTGCCCCTGACATCGGGACTCGTTATGACAACTATTCCACTTGTTCCCTGATCTATACTGAACTCTTTACTGACTAGATCCTGTGCGATGCTTGACTCGCTGTTCTTCGGGTTGAACGCTGTCTCATTGTAGACGATGACGCTCTGCACGTTTAGAATCGCGGGTATGCTAATGACTAGGGCTACTATCCAGATAGCGAATATGGCCTTGTTGTGCCGGATGATGAGGCGGGCTAGCCTGGTGAATAGCACGATGACTCCACTTTACGAGGATTGAAACGATCGAAAACCGGGCTGGCGAGGATAAAGTCGTACTGTAACCCAGAGCGCTTCGACGGCTGCGGACGGGTCTAGGCACTTCTAATAGTGGAAAAACGAGAGGGCTACACGGTTAGTATTGAAGCCGATAACCTTACTTCTGGCCCAGACGGCTCCAGTGCTCGCGAAGAAGACCGAGAATCTGAAGACGATAGAGAAACAGGCTATTTCCGCGAGGCGGAAGAATATCGATCTTCTAGTGTTTCCCGAGCTACATCTCACCGGCTACACAATGCAAGACGAGGTCTACAATCTGGCCGAGCCGATTCCGGGACCGAGCGAGAAGAGGGTCGAGAAGATTGCTCGGGAGCATGGTCTCCACATCGTATTCGGCATGCCGGAGGAGAGCGGGGTCAAAGGAGTGATCCATAACACTGCCGTGCTTGTGGGTCCCAAAGGGTTCGTGGGACGATATCGGAAGATCCATCTGCCCACACATACTGTCTTCGAGGAGCGGCGATACTATCGTCCAGGCCAAGAAGCGCCAGTCTTCGACACGCCGCTAGGAAGGATCGGACTGACGATATGCTATGATCTCTATTTTCCCGAGCTGACCAGGCTCGAGACTCTCGGAGGCGCAGAACTGATCGTCTGCATCTCGGCCAGTCCCGGTCTACGACGCCGGTTCTTCGAAGGCTTTGTCCTGAGCCGGGCGATGGAAAATGCGGTCTATCTTGCATATGTGAACCGGGTAGGGATCGAGGACGGCAACCAGTTCTGGGGCGGAAGCCGAGTGGTCGCGCCAAACGGGTCCGTGCTTGCCCAGTGCAAATATGACGTGGAAGATTTTCAGTCATGCAAGATTGATCTGGCCGAGGTGGGAAGGTCCCGGGCATTTATTCCGACGATAAAGGATCTAGATCCACAACTCTTCGACCAGCTGCGGACGAAAAGCCGGGAAGCCTGAAGCCAAAGAGCAGTCTTTTGTCGCGGGAAAAAATTTGTTTTGAATCGATCCACACTTGTTCCCTATCACCAATGGGGCCCTTTCACGCTTAGCAAACGGGCTAACGAAGGCAGTATCGGGCTCTACTTCGCAGGTCTCGGGTGAGGGGTTGTTCCTAGTGATTTTTCATCCTCGGAAATTTTCGAACGTGCGAGACTATATTATAGCTAGAGACGAAGCGCCGAGAGGCCCAAGACTTGTCTCTGCATCATCGACGGCTCAGTCTCGCGCAAGGGGCCTCACTGTGCCTCTTCGGAATATTGTTCGGACTAGCGTTTCTCTCTCTCGCTCCGCGAGCCGGGTCACTAGTGGCTAGTTTTCTCTTCTTGCTTGTTGCATGGTTCTGTCTCTGGTTCTTCTCACACGACCTCGCCCATCACGTGGTGGGCAGAATTGTCGGTGTTGGTTTCCGCTACTATTTTCTGGGACGACCGGCGATTACAAAATTGAAGCTTCCTGTCGTCTCCGAGTTGTCTCGGAAGGTTCCGGTTCTAGGTTTGAAGGTCGACTCGTCGACTTTAGAATCTGTTTCCGCTACTCGGGTCCGGGCGATGTATGCTTCGGGGGCGGTGTTTTCGATGTTTCTGCCACTGCTGGTGCTTCCCACATCCTACATGGTCAATAGCATAGTAGGGGTCCTGCTGACCTTGTTGAGTCTGGCGAACATTCTGTTTACAGTCTATTTTAGCCGCCGCGTGGGAGATCTATATCGAGCCCGGATGGTTCGAAGCGTGTCTCTGTAGTCTCCATTCGTGTCTGTTCAAGAATAGTATATTAGCCGGGGGACCTGGGTTTTCGATGGCGTCGCTGTTTGAAGGGTCGTAACTATCGCAGTCCACGTGGCCAGGCGTTTACCCGGATGAAGTACATTCACGGGTCGCCGGCTCCGAAAGTTTCAAAGTTCAACATGGGTGATCTCTCGACCCATTTTCCCCGCCGGGTCCATCTCGTTTCGATGGAGGCTGTCCAGATACGACATAACGCTCTAGAGTCGGGCCGTGTGGCCGCGAACAAGGTCCTGTTCGACAAGTACGGCGAGACAGGGTATCGGTTACAACTGTGTGTTTATCCGCATATTATTCTGCGCGAGAACAAGATGATCGCGACCGCGGGCGCTGACAGATTGCAAGAAGGCATGAGGCGAGCTTTCGGAAAACCGACGGGTCGCGCGGCACGGGTCCATTCGGGTCAGTCGATCTACATCGTCTACGTTCCACTGGACGGCGTTGAGACGGGAAAGAAAGCGTGCGACACCGCCGGGACCAAGATGCCTATGAGGACACGGATCATGATCGAAGAAGTTCCGGTGGAAGAACAAGCCCCGGCACCGGTTGAGACTCCAGCAGTTCCGGAAGAACCCCTGCCGGTCGAAGAGGCCGAGGAAGAAGCCGCACCGGTCGCAACAGCCGGAGCCTAGCTACAGCCGCGATAATAGTCCCCCACTCCTCTGAACGAACCTTTCTCAGCAGACTCTACTGCCCATAGAAAGGTGTCGCGGTTTTGTGTCGCGGGAATGATTTTGTTTTCAGATTTGGAAGGGGTCGATCTCTGTCTGGAACGTTTCTGGGCGAGAACGTCGATTCTGGCGGCGAGAACGGGCGAATGACCGTTTTTGCGAAGGTGCATTATTGGAGCATTCAAGCATGAAGAAGAGGCATCATCGAACATCCCGCCCCGTTTTGCGATTAGGGTTTATTCTGAACGATTTTTCGATGCGAGCGTAGAGCTACTAGCGACATCCCACTAGATAGGGCGAACCTGGTGGGACCAGACCGGCTTGTCATCGCTGTGGTCTATCGTCAGAACGATTTTGCCCCGAGCTCCGCCTTCGATTAGGTAGCGCATTGCTTGAGCAGTCTCGTCTAGTGGATAGCGCCGGTCGATCACTGGAACTATTTTTCCAGCTTCCATGAGATCTTTTAGCACGACAAAATCTTCAGCGTTTGATTTTGCGACGAAGAACACGAACTTCTTGTCGCCCCTCGACAGCTTCGACCGGACGATGAAAGAGAGTAGCCGTCTGAGGATCTTGTCTCTCATACCCACAAGGACAAAGGTTGCGTTGGGATTCATCACGCGCTTGTAGTCGGAGATTGAATGAGCCGCGCCAATGTCGACGATCAGATCGTAACGTTGCTTGCTTCTCGTGAAATCTTCCTTGGTATAATCGACTACGTGGTCTGCGCCCAGTTTGCGGACGAGATCCAGATTCTGGACGTTGGTTACTGCAGTGACTTCGGCTCCAAACGACTTGGCAATCTGAACGGCATATGTTCCTACTCCACCACCGGCGCCGTTGATCAATACTCTCTGTCCTGGCTGAATGTGACCATGATCGCGGAGAGCCTGTAACGCGGTGAATCCCGCGATGCCGACAGCAGCGGACTCATCAAACGAACGGTTCCCCGGTTTGAGAGCCATTCTGTTCTCTTTGACAGTCGCATACTCAGCATATGCGCCAACGCAGACGCCATAGACTTCATCTCCGGGTTTGAACTGAGTCACGCTACTGCTGACTGCCTCGACTTTACCGGCGAAGTCGCTGCCGATTCTCGGGTCTTTTGGCCTGCGCAGTCCGCTCCTCAGAGTAACGACAATGCGTAGCAACAAGTTTGGTCCGCCCGTCATTTCGTAACGGTCGGCCGGATTGACAGACGACGCGTAGATCTTTACCAATACTCCACGAACATCGTCCGGTACAGGCTTCTCCCGCTCTTTGATCTGGAGAACCTCCGGTGAGCCATATCTTTCACGGACGACAGCTTTCATAAGTGTAGACGACTTTTCGTCTTTTTGCATCGTGACTGTTGAATCAATCATATTTTGCGAGAACCTCCTCAGTTGTAGTGAGCATCTCAACCAGGTCGATAGGTGTTTCCTCCATTACGTCCTTCACCTGCTTCTTCGCCGCCTCGGTAAGAAGGGCGCGCAGGTCGTGAGCTAGCGCCGTTGACTCGGTTCTGCTGGTCTTGTCCTCAGTTCTGAATACCACATTGTCGCCTGAAACTTTCAGTGTGAACTTTCGCGTGTCAAGCGTAATCTTGTCCTGGGTGACATGTAGCGAGTGGAGCGGGGACGCTGTCTTGATCTCTGTGGGAGTGTAGGAGAAACTGTCCGAGCCGACAGCAAGTTCCATTGACCCGTCGCCAAGCGATAGTGAACTGCTGTTCCATTTTGCGGTAGAGCGGTGACCGTCGGTCGTGACGTACTCGCTACCTGTTCCCTTTGCAAGCCATCTCTCCTTGGGATGATGCTCCCCATCTCCGTCCCAGTCGAAGATGAGCGGGCCAATCTTCCAACGGTCTCCCATGCAGCCATCGCGGATTCTGATCCGGCCAACGTCCAGGTCTTGTGCGTGCGAATTTGTCTCCTCAACCAATTGTTCAGGTCCTTTGCCAGTCATTTTGAAAGCCTCGTCTCTGTTCACGGTTCGTCCCTGGAATGGGATTCCCACCGTTGTGACGGGACCTGGGAGTGATGCGCTTACCATTCCCATGGGGGTCTTGAATGAGGTTGATACTTCGCCGAGGAGGACGCAGCCGATGGTCCGTCCTTCACGCCTGATCGGCATTCCAACGGTGTCCTGTTTGACAACAAGCTTCGTTCCTTCCATTGTAGGTCCTCTGCCTTCGGAGACTATGAATGGAGCCATGGTTCTCCGGCTGAGACCGGACTTCTGAATCGCGTATGCGCTGAGTCCGGTGACGATTGCGCCGATTACTAGGTCTGGGACCCATTTTGAAATCGTGGCTGGGAAGGTGTCTGATTGTAGGGAGGCGATCCAGCTGAAGATCCAGATGGTCAATGTGATCCCGATGAAGACTGCTGTCATGTTCCAGAGGATGCTGACGAATGCTCTGCCGGGTCCCGAGTTGGTCTCGGTGCGGAGTAGCCGGCCAAGGAAGAATAGTCCGAAACCGGTGAGTAGTAGGGTTAGGGAGTATTGTTCTAGTCCGATGGGTTGTCTGATGAGCCATATGATGCCGAGGAGCGCTGACAAGCCGCCTAGTGTGGTTGCGGCTCGACGGAAAGCTACCGATATGCTGGAGTCTCGTCCTATCTCAATCAATCTGTTCTCCTCCTAGCGCCTCGCTCATCAGTGCGAGGGTCCGGACGAGCAGTCTTCCTCGCTTCGTGAGCTCGTAGCCTCCCTCGTCGCTGTGTGAGACGAGGCCCATGTTCAAGAGACTCTTGAGATGGTTGTTGACGGAAGCCGCTTCTAGTCCAGTGGCGGTCTTGAAGTCTGAGAATGTCTTCCTGGTCGAGTAGAGCATTTTGACCATCTTAAGCCGGTCAGTGTTCGCCAACGATTTCAGCAGGTCGGCTGCTGTGGTCTCGGGCATACTGTCGACGAGTTCGTCGACGGCAATCTCTCCACGGGTGGCGAGGCTTGATTTTACATTCTCGCGAATCTGTCTGACCAGGTCTTTGACAACGACGAAGGAGGGCTCAGTCTGGGCGACATCGTCCTTGTTGATGTCGACCCGGATCGACCCA
>JAJPJY010000132.1 GCA_021323995.1 bacterium
GATGGCTGCGCCTATCGAAACGAACGCCATGACAGCCGCAAATATTTTCCCCGCGTCTGTTGCGGGGGTTGCGGCAGGCCCTTCAGCCGTTGCAATGAGGGCCATGAAATAGAACGAGTTGACCAATCCCCATCCTTCTAGGAGCATCAGACCGAGCGTGCCCACCGCCATGACGGCGGCTAGAACTAGGACCGCATAGAACGCCCTCCTAGTGAAGGGAGAGAGCCGGTGATGTATGATCATGTACAGTCTGCCGCCCAACGCAGGTCTTCGGTCGTTAAGCTGTCCGTATGCTGATTAGGCCTTCGCTACTCTGGGCTTCGAAGAAAAGGTTAACCTATCAGAAACAAGCTTTGGCCTCTGAAGCGAATGGGGCTCCCGAAGCCTGTCGTCCAGCAGCTCCTAGGTGAGAGTAAGGACCACGAATGCCCTGGTGCGCCCGATATCTGTGTAAGGGTCATGGCAATCGCCAACCTTCCGGATACTTTCGGCGAGTATCAGGTAGTTGCGTTTTGGAACAACTTTGATAGAAAAGAGCACGCCGCTCTAATTCACGGGGACATTTTCGAGAAGGAGGATGTTCCCGTTAGGCTCCACTCGGAGTGCCTTACGGGAGATACGCTCGGTTCGCTAAGGTGCGATTGCCGCGATCAGCTTCACGAGTCGATGAGGCAAATAGCGAAGATGGATCGTGGGATTGTCCTCTACATGAGACAAGAGGGGCGCGGTATCGGATTCATCAACAAGATCAGAGCATACCAGCTACAAGACGAGGGCTACGACACTTTCAAGGCGAACGAATTGCTTGGATTCAAGAGGGATGAACGAGACTATGATCTGGCAGCGCACATGCTGAAATCGCTGCACGTCGGGTCGATCAGACTCATGACAAATAATCCGGCGAAGATCAAAGATCTCCAGCTACACGGGATCAAAATAACGGGACGAATCCCGGTAATTGTGCCTCCCAACAAGTATGACAAGTTCTATCTTGAGACCAAGAAGAGGGCGGGCCATCTTCTCGACAAGAATGAGCCGGAAGAGATCCTAGAGCAGTATGACGATGTGGACAATCATCACTGGGAACAATCCGAATAATTTTTCAGGCATGCTTTATCCTATCTCGGGATTGCCGTTTCCCTAATCTTACGGTCGTGCTAGCGTCGTTGAGGTCGAGTCTCATTTCCCATGTTCGGTAGAATCCGGATTTCTTGTATACGGTCCGGCCCATCTCGCTGGCGTGAAGCATTAGCCGTCCATAGCCATGGTTTCTGCTCCATTCGATTGCTTTGCCGACTACCATTGATGCTACGCCTTGCCGGCGGAAGTCTGGGTCGGTGTACATTGAAAGGAGGTAGGGTTGGAGTGTCTTGGTCCGCTTGGGGTTTGGCTGGATTGGTTGGAGCCAGAGGCATCCACCTCCAGCAATTGCCCCTCTCCTATTCTCTACCAACCATCCCATTAGTTGATGGTTTCTCATTCGTGTTTGAGCCCATCGTCGGTATGTTTTGTCGGCTGTGTCATGGCGAGCTGGGTCTCTCACGCCGAGGTCCATCCACATGGCTCTGCGCTGTTGAACGAGTATGTCGAGGTCTCTAAGCGTCGCTGGACGGACTATCAGCTTCTCGGTTGAGGGTAGCCTCTTGTCTCTGATGCGCCCCAACCGATTGTTGCTCAGTTTAGTTTTTTTGCATCAAACTTGTTTCCATACTTGTCGACGAAGGCGAGTTCTGAAAGGGGCTTTCTGTTCTTCTTTCCGAGAATCTTTTTGACGGGATACCCGAACCCTACAACCACCGTTGGCTTGAGTTCGTCGGGGATGGCGAAGTCCTTTCTCATCCGTTCCTCCTTGAATCCAGTGTAGAGTCCGGAGATGACTCCCTGGTCCCAAGCGGCTAGCTGTATGTTCTGAATTGCCCTGCCGGAGTCTATCAGGTGAAAGCCCAGCTTAGGATCAGCAAGTACAATTACTGCAAAGTTTGCTCCTGCAACCCATCCGCCGGAGGTGCTGTCTTCGGCGAGTCTCTTAATCGCCTCTCGCTCCTGGACGAGGATGAATCTCCACTCCTGCTTGTTCAGGCCGGTCCCGCTGGCGCGAGCGGCCTCAAGCACTTTCAATTTCACATCAGCCGGTACTTTTTTCGCTTCGAACTGACGAATGTCTAGCTTACTCATTATCGTTTTCTGAGTATCCAACTGTCTTGAGCCTCACCGTATGCTGAAAACAGTACCAATCTTAAAGAATTCCTTCGGGTCCGAGGACTCGCTATTCGGAGTTTGAGAGTGTTGGCGCAGTCGGCAGTCAGTCAGACGACAATTCCTGAAGAGAAGCTCAAGGAGTTTTGCAACGCCGTATGGATGAAGCTCGGAGTGCCTGAGAAAGATGCGAGAGTAACAACTGACGTGCTTGTCCTCGCGGATCTTCGCGGGGTGGATTCTCACGGAGTGGCTCGTCTCCCGCGATATTATGCTGACTTGAAGAACGGCTGGACAAAACCAACTGATCAGAGTAAAATCGTTCGGGAGACCAAAGCGGTCGCGATGATCGACGGCGGCCAGAGCCTAGGCCAGGTCGTTGGGCGCAAAGGAATGGAACTTGCGATAAGAAAGGCGAAGGAGACCGCTGTCGGGATTGTCTCGGTCCGCAACTCGCACCATTATGGCATTGCCGGATATTACAGTCTAATGGCATTGGAACATGATCTTATCGGGGTGAGCATGACCAACGCTGCTCCACTTGTGGTTCCTACTTTCGGTAGAACTGCGATTCTCGGCACTAACCCCATCAGTCTGACAGCTCCTGCCCTGCATGAGAAGTCGTTCGTTTTAGACATGGCCACATCCGTGGTTCCGCGTGGTAAGTTGGAGGTTTATGACCGTCTGAAGAAGACCATGCCCCTAGGCTGGGCGGTCGACACGACCGGTAGAGGCACTTCTGATCCTCACACTGTCCTGGACGCGTTGTCTAAGCGGCTCGGCGGTGGAATCCTTCCGCTTGGGGGCGAGGGAGAGGAACATTCAGGGCATAAGGGCTACGGGCTCGCGTTGATGGTCGATGTTCTCTGCGGGGTCCTCAGCGGCTCTGCAACTGGTTTGGGCGTGGATGTTGACAAAGCAAAACCGAACGTGGGACACTTCTTCATGGCCATTGACCCTGGCGCGTTTCGTGCCTTGGAAGACTTCAAGCGAGACATGGATCGTCTCGCGCGAGAGCTGAAGGATTCGCCGAAAGCGCAAGGCCAGAACCGGATCTACATACACGGTGAGAAGAGTTTTGCAAAAATGGAAAAGTACAGGCGTGAAGGGATACCTCTGGCAGCCCCTGTGGTTGAATCAATGAAGAAGGTAGGCGGCGAGATCGGTGTTCCTTGGCCGGTTTAGGTCCTCCTTTCAATGCATAATGTCGATATAGCATCAGCCCGATAGGCTACTCGGGGGCCCGGGGATGGATTCATGGGATGTCGCAATTATTGGCGGTGGAATTCTCGGCACGTCCGTTTCTTACTGGATCGGAAACCAGTACAAGGGACGAATAGCTGTTCTTGAAAAGGAAGCGGACGTAGCAGTTCACACTTCACGCCGTAATACGGGAGTCGTCCATCGTCCCTTCTATCTGGACCCTGTCAAGCGGCGAGTCTTTGCGAGATCCTCGCAGACCGCTTACGGGATGTGGAAAACTTACGCAAAGGCCAAGAATCTTCCTTGGGCTCCCGTGACGACGCTAGAGGTTGCTACACGGCCCGAGGACATCAAGCGGGTCGAAAAGTACTATCACTGGGGCTTGGAGAATGGGATGGGCGAGGACGAGCTGGAGGTCCTTTCACCTGAAGGTGTTCGAAACATCGAGCCGCATGTCCGCGGCTACGGCGCTATCTGGTCAAAGACAGACACCGCGGTGGATTATCGAGCCTTTACAAGATCGATTCGGACGGACGCGGAGGCCGAGGGCGTCCAGTTCCTCACCGGATTCGAGGTTTCCTCAATAAAACGAACTGAGGAATTGATCGAGATCTCTCCTAAGAACGGAGGAGAGAGTGTTCGGACAAGGTTCCTGATTAACTGCGCTGGAGGAAGCTCTCTGCGAATGGCTCACATGCTAGGACTGGGAACGGAGTATTGCGATCTCAACTTTCGCGGCGAATACTGGGAGATAGGGAAAGAATGGAGCAATCTCGCGACAAGGAACATTTACACTGTCGCTCAGCATCCCGAGCTTCCGTTCTTGGACCCTCACTGGATCGTAAGGGCTGATGGCAGACGGGAGATCGGACCAAACGCCGTGCCAGTAGCTGGACCCTACACTTACCGAGGATTCTTCACAAGCCCCGGACAAGCAATCAAGAAAGTCTTCGAGCAGCCGGTGGCTAACAAGCTCGCTCTCATGTACAACAGAGACTTTCTGGAACTCGCCGGCCAAGAATGGCTCTCCTCGATTTCGAAAGGCGAGATGGCGAAGAGGGCTCAAGAGTTCATTCCCGAGTTGAAAGTGGACTATCTGGTAAAACGCGGAATAGCCGGCGTGAGAGCGCAGGTCATAGATAGGAAAGGCAACTTTTTGAAAGAGGCGATCGAGTTCGACGGACCATTATCATACCACATCACCAACTATAATTCGCCTGGCGCGACCGGGTCACCAGCGTTCGCCGCCTACGTGGTCGGCCGGTTAGGCGAGAAAGGCCACTTTGATCATCTGACCCGACAATCCGCCAAGGGTAATGGTATCTGGGAATTCGAAGCTATCAGCGATCAGATCAGTTCATCTTGATGCTTGACGGAATGAGCAGTCGAAAAGGTGGCTCTAACGTTGAATGGTGAACGCGAATTGGTTGTTGTGGGACGTGGTTACGGTAACCGTGTAAGTGTTCCCCGGCTGAAACGTGAACGGCGTGCCTGACCATGCACAGTATGTGGAGGGCGGGTATGGCATGCCCATGGCTGCTGAAACCAGCTGGCCGGGGAGGTACGGTCCTTTCGACCAGCCGCTGGTCTTTGCGCACGTGTTTCCGTTAAGGTCCTGAATATAGTAGCCGACGAGATTTACGTTTGCACTCCCCGTGTTCCTCAAGTAGAGTGTGACGTTATTGTTCGCTGGATTGTATGCTGCGTATTCGAGGGCGAGAACTTCTCTCCCGTTAGCTGGGGGTGGGAGGATGCTTCCGAATACTCCCGTGGACCATGTGAAGATTATGACCGACATGACGACGACTATGACGACGAGTAGTAGGGCGGCGATTATGGTCTCTACTCCCTTCCGGTTCCATGGTCTAGGACGCAAATCGGATTCCCGGCTCTGAATAGGGTTGCCGGCTCGTTCCTGAAGCGTATGTCGTCACTGGCCGCGGAGACTCGAAGTAACAAGACAGAGCGTGGCTAAGGCAAACCCGTTCAAGCCGAGGATTGGCCAGTCTCCGATGGAACGAGTAGAGGGGTCGAGTTCCAGAGAGCGGTTTTGTGTCACGGGAAATTTTTTGTTTTCGATCGCTCCAAGCGTGATCCCTATCGCCGGTAGGGCCCTTTCACGCTTAGGAAACGGGCTGACGAAGGCAGTATCGGGCCCATCCCTCCGAAGACTCGCAGACCATGTCGCGAGAAAAATTTGGTTTCCAGATCCGGAATGGTCGATTCACTGTCTGAAGCGTTTCCTGGCGAGATAACCCATTATTCCGTGCAAAATGGGCGAATAGCCACCCTTGCGAACCTGCCATATTGGAGCGGATAAGCGTGATGGAATCAGCAATCTTGAACATCCCTTTCCGTTTTGCGATTCGCGCTTTTTCTAGGCGTAATCTGGATACTGAACAAATCTGGAAACCATTTTTGTGTCGTGAGTAAACGAGCTCTGGAGATTTTCGAGGGGGCTCTCGCCAGTTGAAGCCATATTGGCGTTCTTATCCCGGTCAGGGCGCAGTATCGCCTGGTAATGCATTTTGAAGATCGAGCGGGTCAGCGTCACGGTGAACGCGCAGAATAGGCCTAGGTCAGAACATGTGCCTGATTTGTGATTCATGGCTTGTTCTGGGCGAATTTCACGTGCTCTGTTCGGTTCAAAGTGTGTCCGGATCAGTTGTCAGGCGAGGCTTCAGGCACTAGCAACGTCCCCTTCAGCTGGACTCTGCGCTCTCAGTCTGCTGCGAATCAGGAAGTACGCGACCACGGCAAAGAATGCAATGGAGCCAACATCCAAGGCTATTCCGTAAGGGTCAGGTCCATTGTACCCGCCAGGTGGCGGTGGGAGCCCCGGGCACTTACCCCAAGCTAGACCGGTTTCCTGGACCAAGAACAGGAACAGTACGATGAGACTTACGACAGGGGTGGCCTTGGAGTCCAAGGATGGTTTCCTCAAAATGCTAATCCTCTTTCGTCGTCTGAACAAGAGGAACACTAATAGCAATACAATAGCTGCCGCGATCAGAATTTCTGGAAGAAGGTTCTCCAGCTGGTGCAGGGGGTTGATGTTCACCTGCAAGAAGATCGTGTCTATCGATGAAATGTTATCATGGGTCACGACTATCCCTGCCGCGTAGAGTCCTGAGTCGAGACTGAAGTCAGGAGTCACCGTAGCTATGACATTCTGGCTTTGTCCCGGGCCCAGCGTTAGGCTGTAAGTTGAGAGTGAGACTTCAGACTTTGTCGTGTAATAATTCGAGGTGAACGAGCTGGTAACGTTGAGGCCGAGCTTAACAGAGTTCGTAAGGTTCCGGTTTGAGATGACAAAGTTTGCATCAATTGACGAACCAGCAGTTACGAAAGGGCTCTGCATGGTGATCGCATTCGAACTGAAGGGCGCCGTGGCGTTTCCTGGAATCCTTCCGATCTCATTTGCTGTGGCCTCGGTGAACCAGAAATTTCCACTCCTATCGACAGTGTCCAGCAGGGAATAGGCACCGGGGATAGGAAGCGCGAACTCGTCCATTTGTCCAGTGGCAGGGTCCAAGCGTCCAATCCTGTTCGCATAGTGTTCTGCGAACCACAATCTTCCCTGATTATCCAGAGCAAGAGTTGCAACTCCCGTTCCAGGGCTGCTGGTTGCCTGGGAGGTGGGATACTTTCTCCAAGTCGAATTCGAAGGAATGAACTCGGTAACCGAACTGCCGCCGTGCTCAGAGACCCAGACATCGTTGTTCTTGTCAACAATAATGCCAACCGGATAGTTTAGCGACACGGTTGGGGTGAATTGTTGGAAACTGTGGTCGGTCATGTCAAATCGTGCGATTCTTCCTGTGGCTTCGGTAATCCAGAGGTATGGAGACCCGCTCTGCTTTGCAATTTCGACAGGGTAAGAGTTGGCGTTCGGTATCGGATACCTTATCGGGACAGGGGTCGAGCTAATGATCTCTCCGAGATAGTTTCCGTAGTAATCTGTGAACCAGACGTTATTCGTAGCAGGATCGACTAGCACGAAGATCGGATCCGATGGAGACGAGTTTGTGGAGAAACGTTGAAAGGTTCTGCTCGTTGCGTTGAATGACCAGACGCTAGGCGAATTCTGGTTCTCATCAGTGAACCATACAAGACCATTATTGTCGAGGGCAAGAGTCGCAGGCATAGCCCCGGTTCCAATTGCGTATTCTGTGATGTTGCCTGCAGGTGTGCTCAGCTCACCAATCTTACCCACTCCGAACTCTGTAAACCAAAACGTGTGATTGTTAGACCCTGGAATGATCGCGTTTGGAACAGAGTTTGGGGTAGGAATGGCATAGTTTGTGATAAGCGGAGAAGGGTCTGCTTGCAGTATGGTCGGCAGTGGGGTCCGGCTGGGTTGAGGGCTAGCAGTAGCTCCTCCTTGGACCAGCGGGGAGAGGCAGATAGCTACCGCGAAGATGACGAGGATGACTCTTGCAACCTTGTAGGCAGACTTCGAGGCCGAACCCTGGGACTTAGAAATCCCACAAGTCTATGAATCTATCAGTTGCTTTTCTCAATAGCGTTGGATTCTGAATTCTAATCAAAGCCTCGACCCGATTCGGATTCGTCAACTCATATTCAACCATGCTTTCAATACTTATCCGGCCTGCGACCGCACCGATTTCAACAAGACGTCTTAGGTGCTCAGTTACTGTCGACTTTGCGAACCCGGTCCGCGTGCACAATTCCCTGTGGGAGACTCGTCCGGTTTCGAACATGGTGGCAAGAATCTGTCGGTCGGTCGGCCGTCTGAGGGCGGCATACAATGCTTTGTCAGTGTCGCTTGTTCCGATCGGGTAGAGTCTGGAAAAACCTCCCTCTTCGGTCCTTAGTATCTCACCAGCCGCCGTCAACTTGTCGACGTGATATCTCGTAGAGTTAAATGACATACCGAGAAGCCGCTGAAGCTCACGCAGGTGCAGTCCTGGCAGTAGCGAAACGAGACGCCTGATTCTGATCTTGCTACTTTCCACTTGCAAGATTCTCACCCGGGCGAGTTAGTAGTGCAAAGCTGAAGCTGGACAGCATCAGGAAGTCGAAAAAATGGGAGAGATGTATTCCCGTGGAAGGGATCAGAATCAATTGGCTCGAAAGGAAAAGCGTCTCTACCAATTCCACGAATTGGCTAAGGGTCAGGAATGTGAACGCTAAGGTCAGGAAGAGATATCTCGTGCTTCTACGCTCAATGTAAGCAAGTATCGAGATCGAGAGAACCAGGAACGAAAAAGCAACCAGTAACACATGAATGACTGCGTCCGTTGAAAACGTTGTCAATTGGTCATCACCTGGAATCGTCAGGGATTTACGTTTAGCTGTCCATACTGCATGTATGGGAAATGAATTGTGCAGAAGATGTTGCATTTTACAGTGAAGCTACCGAGTACGTTGGCGGTGAATGTAACATCGAAGCATTTGCCCGGAGCTAGGCCTGCCTGTTTGTTAATCCCCTGATCGAAATAGTGAGTTACTGTGAAACCGTGAGCTTGACTATCATTGTTTATGACATGGATAATGACGGTCTCGTTGAACGTGACATTCATGACTGGCCAGGGATTAGTGGGAGAGACTCCGTGAGCTTCGCTGCCATTGTAGCCAATGTTCTGGCCTTCGTTGGCCATTACGACCGTGAAGACAGCAGTATTTGGAGCGCTACTTGGACGAATCCAGCAGCTTGGGCCTCCGAACAGGTGAAACGCATACGCTCCAGCGAAGAACCCGGTCACGCCGACGGCAACGACGATCGTGGCAAGCATACGCCGTGATAGTTTCCGAATCATATGTCTCCTACCAAATGTTACTGCCCAGTGCAATAGTTCTCGCTCTAAACGGTCCCATGGTACATTCTCCTGGTGATCTCATTAGCCAGCCTTTGACTGGAAAGGTCAGTCGTCTACAAGTTAAGTCATGCGCTCAGAAAGTCCCTTCCGATCACGAATGAAACAATGCAGCGAAGTAGATGGCAATGAATCCGAGTAACAAAGCGACGGCGATGGCTACTGAATCTTTGGATCTCATACTTTGGCCTGTAGTGAACAGGGGTCCGGCAAGCCTCATCGCAGCATAGATGGAAGTGCCTGTTCCCAAGGCAAAGAAGTAAGTTGTGTCGAACGATACATAGTAGCCTACTGCCGCTCCGACGAGCGAGGTAAAGACGAAAGTGATTCCCAACAGCAACAAGTCTCGAATCCGTTGAGGCATAGTTCTCGCTTGGCCCTTCGTGTACACGGCGTAGCACGCGCCTATCATCATAGGTTCCAGCGCCTTGTGAAGCACATATGCGACACCGGCCGTGAGGCCGCCGAACGCGTCGAGAAGGTTTGTGCTGGCGGTGGCGTAAGCGGTCTGGCCAAAGTCCCAGCCTTCACCCAAACCATGGATGCCTACCGCAGCTGCGACGAGAAAGGGTATGACTAAACTATATTTTCCAATTGCGGATTCGGCGGAGAAAATGTTACGATTCTGGTCGATCGAGAAGAAAATCAATACTCCAACCACAAAGAGGATCACCACGGCGAGCTGAGCCAAACCTCCACTGAATCCACTGTTAACGTCGAGCGTAGCTGAACCACTAATGGTGTCTACGAAGAACCACAGAAATATCCCGAAGGCGAAGGCTGAGAGGTATTTTCCTCCGACGAATTTGTTCGCTCCTACAATTACGATCAGACCCGCAAGGGCAGGCAAAAGTGTCGCGGCTGTCCAAGCTAGGAAGCTCTCGTCGAACCCTAACATGAAACAGTATTCTCATGAAGATGGTTTTGAGAATTGTGGCTCAAAACGCGAACCGAAAGCGATAGTGCTGAGCAGCTATCAGGTCATTGAGGACCAAGATAATCCAACAACGTGCCTTTCTTCCTGGTCACTCTCTTTAGGCCTCTGTTCTTTACCGTGGCCAAGTATCGATGCATTTGCTCCTCCTTCCGTCTACTGGTCCAGTAGTAAGCTTCGTCCACTGTTCCTTCAGTCATAAGAACAGTCGTCTTCCCGGGCCGCGTGCGACCGGTTCTTCCTCGACGTTGAATCATACGGATCTCCGACGCAACAGCTTCGTAGAAGATCACGTGATCCACGTCAGGCACGTGGAGTCCTTCTTCACCGATACTGGTCGTCACTAAAACATTGTATTTGCCCTCTCTGAAATCCTCGAGGATCTGCATCTGTTCGCTCTGATGCATCCCGGGATCCTCGTCGCTTCTGCTGGCCTGACCTACGAATCGGATGGCTCGAACCTTGTCGATCTTGTTCAGATTATCTGCTATGCTTTCGACCGTGTCTCGGAACTGGGTGAAGACGATGATCTTCGCGTCGGTATTCGACTTTAAGTCATCAGAGACTAGTTCTCGAAGCTTCGATTCTTTCGGATGTGGAGTCTTCTCGAGGGAAGCCACGAGCTTTTGTGCCTCAATGATTTGGGGGTCGCGAGCTAGCCCGCGGGCCGATTTTGTTCTCGCCCGTTCCAGTTTCGAAAGGAATCGGTTTGCGCCATAGGCTCCTTGAGTCTCCAGCAAGTCAATTGCATGGGTAAGAGACATTGCCTGGGACTGTAACTGGACCGCACCGTAAAGCGCCCCCGCTCCGCCTCTCCTCAAACTGTTGTGCAATTTTTCCCCGAGCTCCAGAAGCATTCGTTTGCCAACTTTGACACCCTGCGGAAGCTGATGCATTGTCCGAAGCTTGTTCAACCTCACGTCAAGTGCAGAGCGAAGGATCTTAGTGGCTTCCTTGTAGTCTCCTGGCAGGGGCAGGCGTTCCCACCTGACCTCCACTTCGTTTACGTATTCAGCAACGTCCGAGTCTTCCTCTGTACGCGTTTCTACATTCGCTATGGCTAGTTTCTGGCATATTTCTTCGATACGTGTCTTCTTAGCGCTGGGAGAGGCGGTGAGACCAAGTATCAGTGGCTCGACTGCTTGCGACCTGTACGCCTGAGCAACGTCGGAATAGGCGTAGTCACGGACGCACCTATGGGCTTCATCAAACACGATCAGGGATACATTGTGAAGGTCGTAACGGCCTGCGGAAACGTCGTTTCTGATCACTTCAGGGGTTGCAAAAATGAGTCTGGCATTTTCAAAATCTGATGCCCGCGCCGGGGGCGGGACTTCACCAGTCAGGAAAACAGACTTCGCGTTCTTGTCCGGATAGTGTTTTTCGAAGAATCCAGCGTGTTGGAGGACGAGTGGTCTCGTTGGTGCGAGAATAAGCGCCTTGCTCTCGGGGTATTTGGAGAGGCGGTCAACCGCGACCAGAAGAGCGACAATTGTCTTGCCGAGACCCGTGGGTAGAACCACTAGTGTGTTTGCTTGAAGGGCAGAGTTGGCGATGGCTCTCTGGTATTCTCTGGCCTCAATGCCCACTGGGCTCAAAGTCTGCATATGCTGCTTTGTCCTGTCGCCTAACGGGGTCCGGGCCCGTAGTCAAGCGGGGCGTGGCGCAGGAGGAAGAAATGTCTTCGCCCATATTTCGTCATTAGAAAAATGCTGATGAGCCATGAGCTGACCGCGGCCCCTTCTACAACCATTCTAACGGGCCGGTCGAAAAAGAGGAATCCCGTAAAGCCGAAAAGGATTCCGAGAAGAGCCAGGAACTGGTACCTGTCGACGAAATGGAAATCGCTTAGTCCAGCCTTTAGAGACGCGGCGATGGTCAGCATGTACAGTATTAGCGCGCCTCCGGCGACTATGCCGAAGGACAAGATGTTCCAATAGGGTAGTCTCATGATCAGTAGACCTATCTCGTCAGCGATGAGCCCGATTCCGATCCCCATGACGAGACCGCTATCCCATCGGGTTCTCGCGTCTGCGGCGATCAGCATCACTCCGGCCGCGACGGCGAGTAGCAGGAATCCGTAGTACATGTGGTGAAACCTGAATCCTTCAACTCGGAAAACGGGACAGTGTGAGGTGCACACGGCTTCCAGAGTCACGAAGAGTCTCGCGATCCCGGCGGCTACAGTGTAGCCTAGCGAGATGAAGAAGAGGCCGACAGGCCCAAGGAAAGTCCCCACTCGCTGCATTCGAGATCAACTCTTCAACATCAATCTCTTTAAGCTATCCGGTGTCAATTTTAGGCCGGTCCCTCTGGGAAGAAAATTTCATTTACAGGCTAAGCAAAAGCACAGTTCCAAAGGATGAGTGGCGTACTGCTCTTAACGTCTCAATGAAAATGTCCGTGACGATGGGGTTCTTGCAGTGAAGTGGAAACAGCTCGTACACAGTGGTGTAGCCTTTCCTCCACTCTACGAGCCGAAGGGACTCCACATTGTCGTAAGAGGAGAAACGGTTCAGTTGTCACCCGAAGCCGAGGAGCTAGCCTACGCATGGGGAAAGAAACGGACAACACCGTACGTACAGGACTCAGTGTTTCAGACAAACTTCCTCTCAGATTTCTCGAAGCTCCTCCCGCCAAAGTTCTCAACTGCGAAATTCTCGGGCATCGATTTCACCTCGATCTACGACTACCAGCAGAAGGAAGAGCTGCTCAAGGGCGACAAGGAGCAGAAGAAGAAGGTTGCAGCCCAACGAAAAGAACAGCGACTCGAACTAAAGGAGAAATACGGCTACGCTCTCATCGACGGAACAAAGACCGAATTTGCAAACTACATGGTCGAGCCGCCGAGCATATTCATGGGACGCGGCAGCCACCCAATGCGGGGCCGCTGGAAACCCAGAATCTTCCCTGAGGACATTGTCCTCAACCTCTCAGAAGACGCACCGATTCCTTCTCCCCCAGTTCCGGGGAAATGGAAGTCCATTGCTCATGAACACGATTCGATATGGCTAGCCTACTGGGTGGACAAGCTCAGCCAAGTCCGGAAATACGTTTGGCCCTCCGACGTCTCCGATCTCCGCCAAGAACGAGACAAGATGAAATACGAAAATGCGAAGAAACTTCGACGCAAACTCGCAGATGTCAGGCTCTTCGTTGAAAAAAATCTGAGCTCATCGGACACGAAGATGCGCAAGCTAGCTACCGTCTGCTATCTCATCGACAACTTGGCTATGAGGGTAGGAGATGAGAAGGAAGAAGACGAGGCCGACACGGTAGGCGCCTCAACACTAAGAGTAGAGCATGTCAAGTTCCTCCCCAAAGGGGTAGAATTCGACTTCCTCGGAAAAGACAGCGTAAGATGGGAGAAAACACTGCAACTGGACGGAGTAGACAGTCCCATTAGACGAAACCTGCAAGAATTTACCTCAGGAAAGAAGCCTGAAGACCTCGTGTTCGACGGAATCGCCTCCGAACAGGTCAACAGATTCTTTGGAAAGGCAATGCGCGGACTAACAGCCAAAGTCTTTCGAACACACCACGCCACAGAAACAGTTCAGACCTACCTCGGCAAGCACACCGGATTCAAGCCGAACGATCCATCCTTCCTCAAACTCTACCACGCGAGAGTTGCGAATCTTGAAGCAGCGATCAGATGCAACCACAAGCGAACCCCTCCGAAGACATGGCAGAGCAGCCTCGAAAAGAAACAGCAGCGTTTAACTGAGCTGAAGGCTCGAGAGACGAAAACCGAGAAGCAAAAAGAGCGTTTAGACGAGAGGAGAAAGAAACTCGAGCTTGATGTCAAACTCCAGCAGCGGACACGAGACTATAACCTGAACACCTCGCTCCGAAACTACATTGACCCGAGAGTCTACAAGAACTGGGCCACTAAGGCAGAGTATGACTGGGCAAGCATATATCCAAAGACCCTTCAACGGAAGTTTCTCTGGCAAAAAAGTCGCGAGCCCAGACATAGTCAGCGACTATTCGTCTCTGTTCAAAACGGTGATCTGGTCATTTCTATAATCTTGCCGAACTCATCAAGTGAGCCCGAGTAGTTCGCATCAGAACCGGACCAGACCTGGCGTTTGCTGGCGAGGGTGCTCTTTGCTTCCGCCACAGAC
>JAJPJY010000148.1 GCA_021323995.1 bacterium
AGGGTCGAGTTGACGCCGTCGACAGAAGAGCGCACGTCTACTGGATCCGACTAAAATACGTCCTGGTGGTGATCGCGTTCCTAATCAGCGGAACCCTTGGACTGGCGGTCTACTATGGATCGGGCGGCGATTACAAAGCAAGCCTCGGACCATTTGCTGACGGATTATTCGTAGCAATTAGTCCTGACGGGACGCTCTTTGGAACATTGCCAACCCTCTTCGCGGGTTCGTGGAGCTATCTCTCAGCCCCTCAGTCAGCGGGCATTACGGCTACCGACATTTCAACGTGGCTCGGACAGATCTCGCCGCTCACTTACCTGAACATTATCATCCTAGTCGGATTCATCTACGCTGCGTGGAGAATTCCGCGATTCTGGTGTCGCTACATCTGTCCTGTAGGCGCAATAATGGCTGTCACACAGAAGAACAGTATGCTCGGAATACACCGTGACCCTGTCAAGTGCTCTGACTGCAAAGAATGTGAAACTGCATGTCCAATGCAGATTCCAATCCTGGACCTAGACTGGAAAAAGTTCAACGACTCCGAATGTATACTCTGCATGGCATGCATCGACGCATGCCCAGCTGGAGCACTATCTCCGAAATTCCCTTAATGCGACCCATCTCGAGATACGCAATTCAACCTCCTTATCGCGATCGCAAATGAACGTTCAATCATACGAATTCTACACTAGGGAGGCTACCATCCCGACCATTGGTCGAGAAGGCTTAGCCAAGCTAAGATCCTCAACGATTGCAGTTGTAGGTGTCGGGGGAGTGGGCAGCTCGGCAGCCTACTACCTAGCCCGGTCAGGAGTTGGCAGAATCCGGCTCATCGACCAAGACATCATTGAACCGTCTAATCTACAGCGAATCCAATCAGCGACCAAGAACGACCTCTTTCTCCCAAAAGCAGAAGTCCTGTCGCGTAAATTGTCAGAGTTCGACTCCTCGATTCACGTCGACACAGTAGTAGACACGGTTACCCAATCCAACGCAGACAGAGTGCTAGAAAGAGTCGATTTGATATTTGATGGATTAGACAATTTTCGCACACGATATGTTCTCAATAGATTCGCTCTAAGACAGAAGACCCCATATCTATTCGCGAGCGCCGTCGCCGAGCAAGCAAATCTCGCGGTTCTGAACCCGCCGGTCACTGCATGTCTCGAATGCGTCATGCCCAACGTGGTTGACAGGTTCAACGAAAGCTGTGAGACTCTCGGAGTGAGTCCGTCAATCACGGGGCTCACGGGGGCGGTTGGAGCTCAAATGGCCATTCAATTCCTTCTTGGCACACTGTCCCGGTCAAGTAGCAAGATGATTACGATAGACTTGGGGGGTCCTGACTTCCTGCTCAACGCTCTACCAAAGAGACAAGACTGTCCGGTCTGTCAGATCCCTGAAAATGATGTCTATCAAGCGCCAGCTTTGATTACACTACTCTGCGGCGAACACACGGCAAACATTTTGCCGTCTGAAGATATGGACCTAAATCTTTCTACCATAGCAGCCACGATACAGAGTGAGAATCTTCTAGCAAGTTCCGACTCTGTGCTGGTCTACCATCAAGGACCATACGTGATATCTCTATTCAGAAATGGAAGACTGCTGATTTCCGGTGTCGATGAAGAAAAGATAGCAACGGATTTGGCAGAAGAAATATGGCATAGTTTGGGGAATACCATATCCCAAGAAGCAAAACGTGTCCAATAATCTCCTGCACGAACACTTGATGCCGTTGATTCCGAACAGGGACTCGACCCTGACCGTTGACGGGTCTGACTCTTGCCACTGAAGATCACCCGACAGAGCCACTCAGAGGTGGTAGGCAGAGGCCTCGTCCTCTTGACAAGCACCCCCGCAGCCTCGAAAGGGCTAGATCAAAATGTCGAGGGGATAGTCGAACAAGCGGCCCTATTGTCTAAGGCTCACGCACTCATTGAAAGAACAAAGAGAAACTCAGACCCGTCCGGCGTCCCATCCGCTCTGGAGGAGTTTCAAGCCGGCATCCAAAGGTTCATTGACGACTTCAAAATAAGATGCGTGTTGGAAATCCTTGGCAGAGATGAGCCAGGCATTGAAATTCGGACAACCCAATCAGAATCGAATCACACGGACCTTGTCAACATAGTGAGAGACTGTTTTGCAAATGATTTCGATGTTGTAGTCAGCGCTGCCAAAGCCTACACAGGCGACAATGATCCGGCGAAAGTGCCGATCATGAGCATCTCTCTGGGTTCTGACGAGAGAAGGCTCCGGAGAGATATGGTGGTCTTAAGAATAGCGGATGCAGTGAATCTTCTAAACGGTAAGCTAGGTTACCTGCAGACCGACGAGCGAGCCAGCGACGTTCTGGACTAGACGAATCCACGGGTCTGGGTAAATCCCGATTATGAACACTAACGCGGTGGCTATCCACAATACGCTAGTGTATGCTTTAGGCTCAGCGATCCTCGATGGATCTGCCGGATCGTCGAAGTACATTCGTTTGATGAGCCACCCGTAGTAGCTCATGCTGAAGCCACTGTTCAGCAATGCTGCGATCGCAAGGTAGCTTCCCCACGAGTAGGGCGAGTAGACCGCACCTGTGAAGAGCATTACTTTACTAAAGAATCCGTTGAGCGGAGGGACCCCGGCGAGTGCCAAGAAAAATATTGTAATGTTAAACGCAGTCTGAGGCATCCGTTTTGCCAGCCCGTTGAAAGAGTCGAGAGTATTGACAGCAAGTTTCGTAGATACTGCGGCAGCCGCGATGAAAGCTCCTGTCTTTACTATCGAGTAGTTGAGTACCTGGAAGAGTCCTCCTGCAAGTCCCAATGGAGTTCCAGGGTTCCCAGATGTGATAGGTGCAGCCAGGGCTATCAGAATATAGCCAGCTTGAGCGATGCTCGAATAAGCCAAGAGCCGGGTGAAACTCTTCTGCATTAACGCAGCTACATTGCCCAATGTCATCGTTGCAATCGCGACTATGGCGAAGGTAGAGTACCAGTCGACATGAAGCGCCGATATCGCAATAATGAACACTCGGAAAGCCGCAGCAAATGCGGCCATTTTTGACCCAGAGGCGAGCAGGGCGCTAACTGTTATTGGAGCTCCTTCGAATGCGTCGGGTATCCACATGTGAAATGGGACCACTGCCATTTTAACCCCGAAACCTGCTACGAACAATACGATTGCGATGAGTGCGAAGGACCTGGAACCAGAACCTATGGTTGAGAGGGAAGTTGCTATGGAAATGAGGTTGGTCGAGCCAGTTATGCCGAACGTTAGAGATATTGCGTAGACGATGAGGGCGGAGGAGAGAGCGGATAGAACAAAGAATTTCATTGCCGCTTCGTTCGCGTTCGGATCCTTCTTCTTGATTGCAGTCATGGCGTATGTTGGGACGCTCATTAGCTCCCAGCCTACATAGAGGAGAATCAGATCCATGGAAGCTGCGAGTACGATCATTCCCAATGTGGAGAGCAGCAGGAGACCGAAGTA
>JAJPJY010000157.1 GCA_021323995.1 bacterium
AATCACTGGTAGCCCATGGGCCGCTGCTTCTAAGAGGACGATACCAAAACTCTCGCTCTGTGTGCTTGGAAGCACTAGCACTCTAGATTGTCCGTATATTCGATCAAGTTCTTCGTCGGAGAGTTCACCGTGTAAGAGGATTGTATCCTGGAGGTTGGATTTTGCAACTAAGGACTGTATTCTATCTCGATCGGGTCCTCCTCCAACAATGTCGACAGCAACTTCTCTCCCTTCATCTTGAAGTTGTTTGATCGCCATTACGAGACATGGTAGTCCCTTGTAGCGCCTCAGTTGGCCGACGAAGAGTATCTTATTGCCCGTCGTCCCATGCCTAACACTTTGGCCGTTGAAACTGTTAGTTCCATCAGGGATGACTTCAAAGGGTCCATTATAGAACGACGAACATGACTCTGCAAAGTCATTTGTGTTGAATACGACTAACCTGGTTTCTCGAATTCTCCTGTTGACATACAGGTTCTCATATAGAGAATCAATGATTCCGCTTCCGGGAAAGTGATAGTAGGATGAGAGGCCCGGAAAAGCGCTGATGTGGTAAACGATCGGAATTGACTCCTTCGTTGCTTGTTTGACGCACTGTTCGGTGAAGAGTGGGGTTGGTCCGATGATTTGGACAACGTCGTGACCCGACTTGAACATAGCCCTGCCTGTCCTGTCCAGAAAGGCGACTTTCCCTATCCGTCTGCAACCTCTCCCTTCCGTGACGACTTCCACTTCATGACCGAAGTTCGTAAACCATGTGGAAAGTTGGCCGGCGGTTGTTGCGTATCCAGTCTTCATCGGAGGATATTGGCTACAAGCAAGAAGGATCTTCAAGACGTAGCAGACCTAATTTCTTTGGTCTCAAGCATACTGTCGCAATGGTTGTTTGTGGTTAACCAACACAGCCGCCCTGAGAACGTCTAGGCGAAGGTCAAGATCTCTCGCGAATGTGAGGAATGCCTCAACGTCCTTCGGCAGACACTTACCCTTGAAGGGTCGGCCACCGGTCGTGCCGTATCGTCCTATACGTCCATCAAGAGCAGCGATTGAACTGACAATTTCTGAGCTGACGCCAAGGGCTTGGCACAACTCGTGAACTTCGTTGAAGTAGCTGATCTTGGTCGCTAGGAAAGCGTTAGCGACGTATTTTGCAAGTTCTGCCTCTTCAAGCGTGCACCTGACGACTGGTTTCTGGAACGAGTCGTATAGACTCTCAAGCATGGTCCCGGAATGTTGATCCAATTGACCCACCACGATCCTTTCGGGAAACAGAAAGTCTTCCAGTGCCGAGTCTTCGCGGAGAAATTCTGGGTTGAAACAGACACCGAAATCTCGCCCCGCTCTCTTAAGAGAGACAGCTTCCAAAACTGGAATAACCTGGGTTCGAGTGGTCCTCGGAGGAACTGTGCTTCTGACCACGACTAGCTTGTAGCCAGGTGAATCGGCTAGGCCGAGTCCAATTTCCCGGCAAACACAGAGAAGGGCTTGGAGGTCAGTGTGCCCGGAAACCGTTGGTGTTTGAACTGATACCATCACAATGTCCGAAAACTTCGTAACATCAGGGACAGAACTGTCAACCTTGTGTCCAGAGGACTCGAGTTCATCTAGGCGAGCTGAATTGTTGTCGGCAAACGTCACGTTGTGACCCTTCGACTCTAATCCTATGCCCGAAGCTTTCCCAACTGTTCCGGCCCCTATGACCGCTATCTTCAACCCTAACTCCCACCTCTGGCGACCAGCATGTTAATACAAAACCAGACGCGGATGCATCTTATTCAGCATTTTAGGTTTTGCCGCGAAACGGTCCCTTTGGAAGGATAGAGATAGCTGAAGATATTATTCCTGATTACACAGTCCGTTCGAGTGGTTGGGATTTAAGTCGACAAGTCAGCTCAAAGCCCTGACTGAATCGGAGGTTTCATTGGCTACTGACGTTGAAGCTTCATGATAGAGACGAGTGATAGGAAGAGACAGACCGCCAGACCCGAGATCACGTAGACCCGAGAGTCCTAGCGTCCTCTAGGACTCTTAATGGGAAAATAGTAGAGACCCTTAGGACCAAAGAACTGAGCTATACCGAACAGCTCGTCCGCCGTAACAGAGAGCGCTCCAAAACCATAACAGGCCAACCCGAAAACCACAAACCACCCATATCCGATTCATGGATCCCAACTAGTAGAAGCCTTCAAGAATCGTGTTTCGTCCAAACTATATGGTCAGCGATACTTTCCAGCCCGTTAATAGGAACTCGAATAGCGACGCAGCGAGAAAACATCCAACAGTGGGCAGATACCGGTCCAATTTCGAAGAGAAAGAAAATAGACAGGTTCGAGGTCGACTAAACAATCACATTTGTAGCTCAGATCAATCTTTCGTTCACGTGTAGCGTACCGATGCGTGAGTGATAGTGGTCGACCCCACCTCGTTCACCTGCGAATTCGGCATCTAATTGGTGCGTTCGTCAACATTGTCAGAACATGGAAGAGCACAGAAGGGGCTAATGAGGGACCTTCGTCTTCCAGATTTCTACTGTTCTCTTCAACCCCTCGTTTAGCGTGTATCGAGGCTTCCATCCGACCTCTCTAGTTATCTTGCCTTTGTCTAACACCAGGTATGCAGGGTCTTGGTTCTGGGGCCTCTGTGGGTATCCGGGCGGATAGGAGCCTGAGACAATCTTGCCCTCATAGCCCGTCATTTCAGACAGCTTCTTGATGAGCTGAATATTGGTGATGGGGTTTCCTGGAGAAACGTTGTAAACTGCTCCGATCGCCTTCTCGCTCTTCGCAACATCAAGATATGCGTCGACATGGTCGTCTACGAACATGTAATCTCTGATCGATTCCGGCGCTCCAACGTAGCATGTCTCCCCTGCCAGCATCCTGGAGATTGCGTACTCAGTGAAGAATCCGCCCTCTCCAACCCTTCCATAGCTGTTGATAGGACGCATCACTGTGCCTCGAAGATGGTAGATCCTGTTGGCCATCTGAATGTACTGATCGGCTGCTGCTTTTGCCACAGCGTATGGCGACGCAGGATTGAGAACCGCGGTCTCTGGAATCGGCCTGTCAGCGTCCCGCCACCCGTATACCTCTGCAGTAGAAGCCGCGATTAGACGGCAGTTCGGGGCCTCCTTCAATATCGCATGCACTAGGTTTACTGTTCCATCGAAGTTTACGGACATGTAGGGGTAGGGGTCGTCGAAGGATAAGCGGACGGGAGTTAGAGCGCCTAAATGAAACACGATCCTGGGATCTGAAGATTCTACAGCGGAGAGGACTGAGTGGTAACGTATCAGATCGCCTTCTATTAGATGGATCTTTGAGAGAATCTTCTTCAGCCTTGCAAGCTCTCTTTCGGACGAGTGTCTGACGAACCCGGTTACGTTGTCGCCGTTCTCTACGAGCCTCTCCGCGAGTCTGGATCCGATGAACCCAGTTATGCCCGTTACGAGAACGTTCATTTTCTGCTCAGCTTTCTCAATTGTTCATCAGCTTGTTCAAGCTCTAAAGGAGTTGATTGTGATAAATTAATCGTCGTGACATAACTGAGTGTTCTTAATTACTTGCAGCTCCTTGTTCGCCGTGTTGTCCCAACTGTATTGAGATGCGCATAGAATCGCTTTTTGTCTGAGTTCTATGCGTTTATCTTCGTCTGAAACCAGTTCAATGATGGCCTTCGCAAGAGCCCGTCTGTCCCCAACCGGTACAGGAACAACGCCGCCTCGGAAGAATTCGCGATAAGGTTGGAGATCATAAACAACTGGCACTAGCCCTGCCGCCATTGCTTCGCAGACAGCGATGCCCCAACCCTCTTCATAACTCGGAGATAGAAAGATCTTGCACGTCTTGAGAACTGAGAACAGAGATTTTCGGGGAACCAAACCAAGGAAGTCGACATTGTCCTTGAGGCCATACTGCGTAAACTCCTCCTGCAATCTCAGTAGCATGTTTCTAGTAGGATCAGATCCTATGACCGCGAGTTTCGCCGATTTCTTAGTGTCTGTAACGAGTCTCCATATGGCTGCTAGATCGTTAACTCCTTTTGTCGCGTGCAGCCTGCCCAGATAGCAAGCATCGTAGCTCATACTGGGAATCGGTTTTGAATTGTCAATCGACTTCTTGTCTATTCCGAGCGGGACTACATGTATGCTGCCTTCGTTAAACCCAAGAGATTTCAATTTGTTTTTTACCTCGCTGTTGTCCACGAAAACTACGTCGGAGTAGCGTCTCATTATTGCGAGGCTAACCTCTTGTGACAAGAACGAGATGATATTCCGTATCTTAGAGCCCGGTCTAGATGAAAAGTGTGAGACGAGGTGGAATATCCAGCATACCATTATTGGCTTGTGGGGGTTCAGGAACTTGACTACAAGAGCGGGCAAAATATCTGGCAGGATATCAGTCGAAGAGTAGGTGCACGTCACTTCATGACGAATTTTCAAAGCGATTAGAGGCCCTTGGACCATTCTCAGAAGATAGCTTGCTATCACACCCAACCTGTTTCCATCTAAGGGGAGGACAACGGAGTTGACTCTCAGACCGTGATCTCTGCATACGGTGTGCCCGCTCTTTGTCGTCATCATCTCCACATTGACTCCTAGCCGCGCCCATATTTTTCCAATCTCAAGCATGTGGCCTTCGCCCCCCGTTATGGGGGCAGTTTCATTACGCCGGATGATGTTCGCATAGGCGTTGAAAAGACAAAGGACACTGAGGTTTGTGTGAGACCTCGAGTTGGGATGGTCCTCGTTCACTCCCAAGAAAGGGTTTTCCAGTTCTTCCATATTGCAGGGTATTCTCGGTGGCAGTTAATCTCTAAACTCTTTGCAATTCTCTGACCAGGTTGCCCCGAAGATAGCCCATTCCCGCGGCTGTGAACTCCAGCGATCTTAGAATTAATACGCCAACGCCATGAACCGGATCTTCAGGAAACACCGCTAGTGTGGGAGCGAGCACACGGCGAATCGGATTAACTTGCCTGATTCCGAGGTGCGGGTTGGCCTGCATGTATTCGCCCATCGCCTTTCCATAGGCAAATTTCTTTCCTAGGATTCCTCCTAGAGCAATGTGTCCTTCGTCGTGTTCAATTTGGGCTCGTACTCTACCAATAGAAAGCCCGAACACCTTCGTCCGGTTCTGCAAATCCCAATCTTCCCCTGCCTCAAGAGAGGGGTTGTACCCTCCGAGCGTAGAAAAAGCGACTTTGCGGAAGCACCGAGCGGCCTCTAAGAGCTCGTTGCCCCAATGTGTCCGTCTTTCCAGAGCCTTACACTTTGCCCAAAACCCGCTACCAACAGAAACCTCGGGGATGATGAGGGCGTCATGCTTCTCGAGTCCGGTTTTACATTCTTCGATTAGAGTTGGGGGAAGTACCATGTCTGAATCAACGAAGAGGATCGCTGATGAAGACGTTTGTTCCGCTCCAATATTTCGGGCCTCGCTTCTATTTGCACTCGTTTTGATTACCCTTGCTCCCCATTCATGAGCGAGTTGTGCACTCCCGTCATTGCTATGACGATCAACCACTATGACTTCATCGCAAGCAAGAGTCTGGTTCCCAATTGAATTGAGGCACTGTGTCAGAGTTCTTGACGAGTTGAACGTAGGGATTACAATTGAGATGGGCCCGGGAATGTAGTCTAATGGCTTCGATTGCGCTCCCTCAATATTGATGGAATAACTCGGCGCGTCGAGAAAGACTTCGAGTATGACAACACTCACATTTGTCCAGTCGTTTTCTTCTTTCGGAATGTGGTTTCCTATATCGATCTGTGCCTGTCGTGTCGGATGCCCTGGTCTTCTCCAAGAGAATCATGGTATTGGCGATGCTTCCGTAAACAGAGATGAAGTCGGGGGAAGAAGTCAACATATGTTTTGCCTATTGGCCGATGTTGATTCTTACTGTATTGAGGCCGAGCAAATTGAGAACTCATGCGATCCTGTTCACATTACAATCACGTTTGCGATAGTAGCATAGATTGATCGTTTCTTCCGCGTCTCATGTAATGGCCTAGGGCCAAGATCATACCGAGTACAAAGATGAAGTAGGCAGTTATGGCCGTTAGATTACCCACAAATCCCCATCCAATGGCAGAGACTATTGTTGCAGAGACTAAGACCAAGACCCCTATAGCGATCCATAATCTGAAGGACGTGTCCTGAGGAGAAGTCAAAGGACGAGGTCCAGACGGAGGATCAATTTCTAGGGTTGAATTCGCTGCCTTCCCCC